>CAKZNX010000433.1 GCA_937132045.1 uncultured bacterium | reverse complement strand
GGCGACATCCCACGCCTCAAGGCGATTGCGGCATCGGTGCTCTCCGGAGGCACGGTGGAGGGGCTACCCTTTGACCGCTGGTACGAGCGACAGTACATCCTGGACACCAGCGTCTCGTTTGGAAAGAAGGTGTACGCATGGGTGGTGCCCGACCGCGCCGATCCCGGGCAGGACAATCCCGGCATGTCCATCGTGCTGATGCACTACCACACAGGCGCCGATGGCGACGAGACGCCTCTGAACGACGTCTGCTACCCCATCTACTGGGACCACAATCAGCAGAACCGCCTCTTCCTCGGGGCGCAGTATGAACGCATCGACATTCTGGACGGGGAGGGAACAGCTGCCCCGCAGTTCATCAATATCGGCGGCGCGCAGAGGGTGCTGATCGACCTTCCGGTGGGAGGTCTGCATCTTCGGGTGCCCTTTGCGGCGGGCTACGGCGGCACTACCGGCGACCCGAACAACCTTTACGGGGTGGTGCTGGGACTGGATACAGGCACCGTGCATATCGCCAGCTCGCTGGGGGTGGAGGCGACCACCACTCTGGCGCAGGGTGGGTTCGGGGTGAAATTGACTTCCCCCGCATTCGAACAGCCCGCCCGCTACACCATCACCGTCAGGGACTCCACCGGCAACATCGTGGCGGTGCGCCGCATCAACCTCGCCTACAGCGAAGCGGTGGTGACCCTCGAGGCAACCGACAGCGCACAGACTCTCACGCGCAGCTTCCCCGCTGGATTGCAGATGATTTCCCTGCCCATCGCGCCCTTTTCTGCCGATAACGCCGATGCGCTGGGAGTCTCCCGAAACGGTTTTCTGCTAGCACACTGGCGGCAGGACAAACCGGGCGACAACAAGTACGAGCTTTATCCCACCGCTCCCCCGTTCCGCCCCGGCGTGGGCTACTGGATGAAGCTGCGCAACGGCGTGATTGCGGACATTCGCGGAACCGTGCCCCGCACTGATCAAAACTTCACCATCGCCACCACGTACGGCTGGAACCAGATTGGCAACCCCTTCACCACTCCGGTAGACGTGGCAGACCTGCAGGTGCAGTACCTGTTGAACGACCCGGTGCCTTTCGCCACCGCCGTGAGCAAGGGCTGGGTGGGCGGCACTGTGTGGCGCTACAATCCACTTGCCGGCAGTTACGAGCCAGCCACTGTCCTCCAGCCGTGGGAAGGCTACTGGCTGCGCGTGCTGGTGACGGAAGGGGTCACGCTGACTTTCCCTGCGCCGACGGGGCGCACCATAACAGGACGCACGATGGCACAGAACCGGGAAGGCTGGCAGGTGACGCTCACCGCACGGGTGCAGCATTTCGCGGCACAGATCCGCGTGGGGCAAGCACCGAGCGCCTCCGAGCGCTTCGACCCCGCCTGGGATAGCGAGGCGCCTCCAGCCTTCGAAGGCATGATGATGTTCGCAGTGCTCAACGGCGACTGGGGCGCCTATGCCGGGCGCTACGCGGTGGACGTGCGCCGAGAGAACGCCCGGTGCGCCTGGCAGCTGCTGGTTCAAACTCCCGCACCGGAGTCCGACGCGACCCTAACCTGGAACGACCTGCGTTCCGTACCGCAAGGCACACGGCTTGT
Source organism: uncultured bacterium (assembly GCA_937132045.1). Taxonomy (GTDB): domain Bacteria; phylum Armatimonadota; class HRBIN16; order HRBIN16; family HRBIN16; genus HRBIN16. Next base: position 718 of record CAKZNX010000433.1, on the reverse strand, counting down.
GCTGGTAGATGAAGCCTCCGGCAGACGCTACAACCTGCGCACGGTCTCCTCGGTGACGGTACGGACGGACTCCTCGGGCGCCCGTCGCATGCAGTTGATTGCGGAACCGCAGTCCGCGACGCCTCTGCGCATCCTGCAGCTGCGTGCCCAGCGGTCACGTGGCGGTGCCTATTCCGTTCAGTTCACACTCTCTACGGACGCCCAGCTACAAGCGGAGGTGTTGAGCGCATCGGGCACACCCGTGCGCCTCCTGCAGAACGGAAGTCCGTCGCGCGCGGGAGTGCAGTCGCTCTCGTGGGATGGGCGCGACTCGAGCGGCGTGTCGGTGCCAGCCGGAGCATACCTGCTGCGAGTGCGCGCGCAGACAGAGGACGGCACATCCACTCAAGCAATCTTACCACTGGTGGTGACCCGATGAAAAGCAGATTTGGCGTAACCCTCCTTCTGGTGGCGTTATCCGTCTGGACGTCTACCCTGCTTGTCTCATGCGGCGGAGGCGGCGGTGGAGGCGGTGCCGTGACCATTCAGGGTCTGGTAAAGCGGTCGGATACGCGCGGACTGCCCGACCCGGGCACCACCGTGACCATCGCAGGCAGGACGGTGCAGGTAACCAATGTTCGCCAGAACGCCAGAGGACAGGACTACAACTTCGAGGTGATAGGCGTGCCTCCGTCCACAACCGAGGGCACCATCAACCCACCGTCCGGCTCCTCCGACA
>CAKZNX010000432.1 GCA_937132045.1 uncultured bacterium | reverse complement strand
GTAAGAGTGTTGCAGGCGAGCTACGAGACGGGTGTTGGGCGAGGGTGATGTGGACAGATTCACGCGCACCCGGCTCAGTTCATCCTGCGGGTCTTTCTGATTGACCGCGCAGAAATCGGTGCATTCGCGGTTTTCAAGGCGCAGCCGCCACTCGGCCTTAATCTCGATCGCTCGGGAGGCAGGAGGCGTTTGCCCTGCGCTCGCTTCTGACCATCCACTCAATGCCGCAGCAACAATGAACGCTGCAGACGCAGCAAAAAACAGACGCATCTTACAGTTCCTCCACTTCATGGATTGGCTGCACGACTCTCTGCGATACCACCAGACCATGTTTCGTCGTGCGTACATCTACTCCGTGCTGATACGGAATTATTGGCTTTTAACAGGTGTTGCTTTAGAGAAAATTGTCAGGAGAAATGTGATTGCATGATGTCGTCGCATAAAGTCGGTTTACGCCAAGACTCCGGCCAGCGGTCACACGAAGCGTAAACGAACGGGGCAGGATTCCCGTCTGAAAATGGGAAAACAGAATGAGCAGGCTGGAAAACCAAAGGAGGTAGCAGGACATGTCGCAGAAGATGGACAGGCGCACCTTTTTGAAGGGAGCTGCGATAGGGGGATTCTCCTTCCTGTTCCTGCGCGACAGCAGGATGGCGTTCGGCTTTCCGCAGAACGAAAAGCTGAACATTGCGATGATCGGCGCAGGGGGCAGAGGGCGTGGGAACCTGGACGGCGTACTGAGCGAAAACATTGTGGCACTGTGTGACGTGGACGAACGACTTGCCCATAGCGCGCGTCAGGCGGTGCCGAACGCGAAGTTTTTCTTCGACTTCCGCAAGATGCTGGAGCAGATGCGCAGGGAGATCGACGCGGTGGTGGTCAGCACACCCGATCACACCCACGCGGTGGCGGCTGCCATGGCGATACGCATGGGCAAGCACGTGTACTGCGAGAAGCCGTTGACGCGCACCGTCTGGGAGGCACGCCAGCTGCGCGACCTCGCACGGCGCTACAAGGTCGCCACGCAGATGGGCAATCAGGGAACCGCCTCCAATGAGCTCCGCCAGGGTGTGGAGGTGCTTCAGTCGGGTGTGCTGGGTAAGGTCACGGAAATCCACGTCTGGAGCAACCGTCCTGTCTGGCCGCAAGGCATCGACCGACCCAAGGAGGAGGGTATCATCCCGGACGGTCTGGATTGGGAGCTGTGGCTGGGTCCCGCTCCGAAGCGACCATATCATGAGACATATCATCCGTTCGCGTGGCGTGGCTGGCTTGACTTCGGTACCGGCGCCATCGGCGACATGGCGTGCCACACCATGAACATGGCGTTCTGGGCACTGAACCTGCGAGACCCGGTATCCATCGAAGCAGAGACGTCTGGCGTGAACGGTGAGACCTTCCCGAAGTGGTCTATCGTGCGCTACGAGTTTCCGCAGCGCGGGGATCTGGCGCCCTGCAAGCTGACCTGGTACGACGGTGGAAAGACTCCGCCCGCCGAGCTGCTGATGGGTGAGCAGATGGCGAGCAGTGGCTTGCTGATCATCGGTACGGAGGGGCGGCTCTACAGCCCGGGCGACTATGGTACACCGTTCGTGCTGCTCCCCCGCGAGAAGTTTGCCGGATGGCAGCCGCCGGCGCCGTCTATCCCGCGCTCGCCAGGTCACCATCAGGAATGGATTAACGCCTGCAAGGGCGGACCACCGGCGATGTCCAGCTTCGACTACGCCGCGGCGCTCACCGAGACCGCCCTGCTCGGCAACCTGGCGGTCATCAGCGGGGAGCTAATCAACTGGGATGCGCGTCGAATGCGAGCGGTGAACAGCCCGAAGGCAGACAAGCTGGTGCGACCGGTGTATCGCAGGGGCTGGACGCTTTAGCATACGGTGGCGACGTTGTCAGCGTGGGCAGAGGGCACTCCTCTGCCCAGCCGGTCATTCTGTGCAGAAGAGTGTGGCGCGAAGCCCCAGATTTCCCTTGACAGACCGCCAGGTTGCACTGTATAATAACAACGCGAATGGCGGGGCGCCATCGTCTAGAGGTTAGGACGACGGGTTTTCAGCCCGTAAACCGGGGTTCGATTCCCCGTGGCGCTACCATTTTTCCGGTGCCGAGGTGGCGGAATTGGTAGACGCGCACGTTTGAGGGGCGTGTGCCGTAAGGCGTACGGGTTCAAGTCCCGTCCTCGGCACCAATGTCAGGTGGGCGATTAGCTCAGTGGCAGAGCGCCTCGTTCACACCGAGGAGGTCAGTGGTTCAAGTCCACTATCGCCCACCATTGTCGCATCTGGTGGGTCTATTCTGCTCCTCCTTCCTCCAATCATAGTTCTGGCACCGGGGCATAGGCTGTGTTCCTGTCGTGCAGGAAACCACTTCGTTCGAACGGAATCCGTTTCTGCGCAAGGGTGTGCTGAACCGGTTAGTATCGCCATCATGAGGTACTCGGGGCTATGAAACTCTTCGAAACGCAATACGGTTATTTCGTTCCCGCGGACAATGAGTTCGTGATTATTCGTGCCGACACGCCGATGCCCTGGGTGAACGTCATCTCCAACGGTGACTATGGCGTGGTGGTTTCCCAAACGGGCGGCGGGTACAGCTGGCGCACCCATGCCAGCATGAATCGCCTGACGCGATGGGAGCAGGACCTCGTGCGCGACCGCTGGGGCAAGTACCTTTACCTGCGTGACGCCGATACGGGCGACTTCTGGAGCGCAACGTGGCATCCGTGTGCGGGCAAACTGGCACACTATCGCGTACGGCACGGCTGGGGATACACGGTGTTTGAAGGGGAGCGCAATGCCATCGCCAGCGAGCTGACGGTCTTCGTGCCGCCTGCCGACCCGTGCGAGGTGTGGTTACTGCGTCTGCACAACATCGGCACCGCACCGCGCCGCCTGCAGGTTTTCTCCTATCTGGAATGGCTTCTGGGCACGGCGCCCGATTGGCACCGCGAGTTCCGCCGGCTTTTCATCGAGACGCGCTACGACCGCGATAGCGGCGCACTGTTCGCGACCAGCGTCATGTGGGACATCCCCGGCAGGGGCAATACTCACTGGAATACCGACTGGGACTATGTGGCGTTCCACAGCACATCCCTGATACCGGCAGGCTTCGATGGCGACAAGAGGGCGTTTTTGGGACAGTATGGCGACCTTGATGCACCACTGGCTGTCAGCGAAGGGAGGTCGTTCGGCACGCAGGGACGGTGGGGCGACGGCATCGGCAGCCTGCAGGTAGCGTTAGAGATACCGGCGGGGGAGAGGGTGGAAATCGCCTTTGTGCTGGGAGCCGCCGACGAGCAAGAACATGCCCGGTCGCTGGTGGAAAAATACCGCCATCTGCCCACCGTGCACGAGTCGCTTGCGGACGTACGACGGTTCTGGAGGGAAATGCTCAGTGGTCTGGCGGTGCAGACGCCGGACGACGCCGTGAACCTGATGGCGAACGGCTGGCTGGCATACCAGGCGATCTCCTGTCGACTGTGGGGACGGACCGCATACTACCAGACGGGTGGGGCGTACGGCTATCGCGACCAGCTGCAGGATAGTCTCGTATGGCTGCTGCTTGGTCAACCCAAACGCACGCTGGAGCAGATCCGCCTGCACGCCGCGCATCAGTATCAGGATGGCACCGTTCTGCATTGGTGGCATCCCATCGCGGAGGAGGGACTGCCTTCACATTACAGCGATGACCTGCTCTGGCTGCCGTTTGTGGTGCTGTATTACCTGCACGAGACTGGTGACACGAACTGTCTTCGCGAGGAGATACATTTCTTTGACGGCGGTTCCGCCACATTGCTGGAGCACTGTCTGCGGGCGTTTGAAAAGGCGCTCAGCCGGCGCAGCGAGCGGGGACTACCCCTCATCCTGCAGGCGGACTGGAACGACGGTATGAACGCGGTGGGTGTTGGAGGCAGGGGAGAGAGCGTCTGGATGGCACACTTCCTGCGCTATCTGCTGACCCACTGGGCGGATCTGCCTGTGCTGGACGAGCGGGGTCGACAACGCTTCCAGCACGAAGCGCAGGCGTTGCGCGATGCCGTGAACCGGCATAGCTGGGATGGCAAATGGTACTGGCGGGCAACTACCGACTCGGGCAGGGTGATCGGGTCCTCGCAGAGTGAGCAGGCACGCATCTTCCTGAACGCGCAGACCTGGGCAGTTCTCAGCGGCACAGCACCGCCCGAGCGTGCAGAACAGGCGATGCAGTTCGCCCGACAACTTCTGTACACCGACTACGGCGCGCTCCTGCTGGCGCCAGCCTTTCGTCAGCCTGACTCGGAAATCGGCTATCTGTCACGGTATGCGCCGGGCACACGGGAAAACGGCGGTGTTTATTCGCACGCGGCGTGCTGGGCGGTGCTTGCCGAACGCAGACTGCATGGTGTGGACCCGGCATACCGATTGTGGCGCAGCTTCTGTCCGCCGGTACGGGGCATGCATCCGGAACGCTACGCTGCCGAGCCGTATGTGATGCCCGGCAATGTGGATGGACCCGAGTCGCCGAACGAGGGACGCGGCGGCTGGACGTGGTACACGGGGTCGGCTGCCTGGTATCTGCGGGCGCTGGTGGAAGGTGTGCTGGGCATCGAAGCCACTCTGGACGGACTGCGCGTAGACGCCCGTTTGCCGGAGGGTTGGGAGCAGTTCCGTGTGCAGAGGCGTTTTCGTGGAGCCCTGTACCATATCACCGTGCGATGTGCCCAGCCGGGCGAGGAACCCGGTTGCCTTGTGGACGGGGCGTCGTGGCAAAACGATACCCTGCCGGTGTTCGAGGCGCACTCAGAGCATCGAGTGGAGATAGTCGTTTAACAGGCGCGGCAATCGGCATCCCCCCTGTGGAGGGCGAGGACCCCCGCCTAGCCGATACACCCATGCAGGCTCACCGGCAGGTTCGCCCTCCTCACTCCATGTGTCATTGCGAGGAGCAGAGCGACGAAGCAATCCCCTTCAACTACCGTGAGGCGCAGGAGATTGCTTCGCCTGCCTGAAGGCAGGCTCGCAATGACACTCACTCGGCTCACCGGCAGGTTCGCCCTGCACACTCTACGTGTCAGTGCGAGGAGCGTAGCGACGAAGCAATCTCCTTCAACGACCGTAAAGCGCAGGAGATTGCTTCGCCTGCCTGAAGGCAGGCTCGCGATGACACTCACCTGGCTCACCGGGAGGTTCGCCCTGCACACTCTACGTGTCATTGCGAGGAGCAGAGCGACGAAGCAATCCCCTTCAACTACCGTGAGGCGCAGGAGATTGCTTCGCCTGCCTGAAGGCAGGCTCGCAATGACACTCACTCGGCTCACCGGCAGGTTCGCCCTGCACACTCTACGTGTCAGTGCGAGGAGCGTAGCGACGAAGCAATCTCCTTCAACGACCGTAAAGCGCAGGAGATTGCTTCGCCTGCCTGAAGGCAGGCTCGCGATGACACTCACCTGGCTCACCGGGAGGTTCGCCCTGCACACTCTACGTGTCATTGCGAGGAGCGTAGCGACGAAGCAATCCCATTCGCATCCCGCAAACCGCAACTGATAGCCGACGGTGTTAGGTACAGGCTCCACGTCTTGGTCTGGGAAGCCAACCCCTGCACCTGCCCTGCGAGGGAAGAGTGGTCAGACCCTCTCCCCGTGTCGGGGAGGGGTCGGCAGGGGGGTTGTCAGCGTTTCTGCGGTCAGGTCTGGCGCCTGCAAGGATTTTTGAAACACCCTCACAAACTCCTTGACTTCTGTGCATGGTTGTGCTACAGTACTTCTGCGGTGCTGAATCGGTTAATGGGGTGTTTTTGGTGGCTGATCGGGCATGACGCCTGCATACCGCAGGCTCGGCGAATAGGAAAGGAGGAGAAACAAGAATGAAAAGGCTCGCGCTCGTCGTAGGGCTGTGCCTGTCGCTGTCCGTTTGGGCATGGGCGCAAGTGAGCGATGTCGTCATCCTGAACCGGGTGTTCAATGACGATTCCGACTCCATCACGAACCACGTAAAAGCCCTGCCCATGGTCATCCTGTCCGACACCAAACTGGACGGGGATGGCGTGGCTCCCGAGTTCGCCAATCGGCATATCTGGTTCGTCTCTGCCGATGGCGTCACCCCGCTGGAGGTCCCGCTGGATGTGGAGTGGACGCTGGAGTTTGACCTGACTCTGACCGGCACCCCCATCACGCCGCGGAAGGAGGCAGGTGTGTTCCTCCGAATCGGGATGCCATGGGGTTCATCGGAAGGGCAGTTCATCGTGAACACCGATGCAAACGAGGTGGTGGCGTTCGGCTACCCGTTCCCGTTCTACCGCTTCACGCTCTCGTACAACTCGGGCGAAACCATCCGCATGGGAGTGCGCTTCTTCAAGGACACCGATGGGAGGTACAAGGTAATCTACCGAGCCGGCGACCGGGAAAGTCCAGCAATAGCACTGTCAGACCAGAGCATTATCGTGCAAAGAAACTGGATTACGCCGGGTGGCTACCTGCAGGCGCAGATCAAAGCGGGCGACCCGAATAACGGTGGAGTGGCGGTGTTCAATAACATCAGGTGGAACGGTGTGCTGTTGCAACGCAAGTACTCCATCCGCGGCAACATTGAGCTGCGAGGGTATGGCGGCGACGTGACGCAGGTGCCCGTCGGAGTGGAGCTTCGGCAAGGTGGTGTGCCGGTAAGCACCCAGACCATCACCACCGATTCCGCAGGCAACTATGCAATACCCAATGTGGTTCCCGGCACCTACGATGTCGCCTTCAAAGCCAGCCACTGGCTGCGGGTGGTCGTGCCGAACGTGGTGGTGGCGGATAGGGATGTCACCGGGGTGGACGTCTCGCTCACGAATGGCGACGTCGACGGCGATAACGAAGTGACGCTGTTTGACTTCGGTGCACTGGTAGCGGCGTTCGGCTCGGCACCGGGCGACGCGAACTGGAACCCCGATGCAGACCTGGACGGCGATGAGGAGGTCACACTTTTTGACTTCGGAATCCTCGTCGAGAGCTTCGGTGCCATTGGGGAGGATTAGCGCATCCGGTAAAGCAGCGGAGAAGCGGGCAGGCGACGCCTGCCCGCTTCTTTAACACCTCAATCTAGCGCTTCCGCCGTCGTAATGCCAGCGCCGCAACACCCAATCCCAGAACGGCTATGCTGGCTGGCTCGGGCACGGCGACGATGTTGTTGAACAACGCAGCGCCCGCGTTGCCGGGATTCCAGGCATCGATCTGCACCTGCAAATATCCACCCGGCGTAATCCAGCCGGTAAACAGCCCCTGCGAATCCAGTGCCAGTGCTGGGCTGGAGGTGCCGTTGGCGCAGTAGATCACCTTGTACAGTGCATCAGCTGGGTCCTTGAAGAACTGCATCCCCATCTTGATGGTAGCACCGGCGTTGTACGACAGTCCGTGGTTGGCGTTGAAGCTGTAGAAGGGGAAGGGCCAGCCGAACGCAACCACTTCATGCGCATCGGTATTCACAATAAAATACCCTTCGGAATAGCCCCACGGCATTCCGATGCGCACCAGAAAGCCCGCCTCCTTGCGTGGTGCAACAGGTGTGGCGATGAGGGTCAGATCGAACTCCACCAGCCACGGGCTGGTGAGCGGGATCTGCAGTTCGCTGACGCCGTCTGCCGAGACGAACCAGGCATGGCGGTTCGCGAAATCGGGTGCAGCACCATCGCCATCCACCTTGTTGTCGGTGAGCAGAACGGTAGGCCAGGCGTTGATGTGGCTGGAGATCGAGTCGGGGTCGTCGTTGAACAGACGGTCGATAATCACCGCGGTGTTCATCTGAGCGTTCGCCCAGGCTGCCAGCCCCAGGCTCAACACAGCCACCAGCAGGAACCTCTTCATGCGACTTCCTCCTTTCCCCAATGAATTGGGTTGAGTGGACACACGGCTACGCATCGGAGGCTAGGCAACATCCGACACGTTAACCGGTAAAACAAAGACTACCCAGGTTACCCTTTCCGAGTAGCTCCACTTTAGCACAACCGCGCCAAAGAGTCAAGCATATTTCGCGGTTTTCTCCAGGATTTTTTGCGCGGGCAGGGCAAAATCTCTTGACAAGTTGCGGTGTATGCGCTATACTAAAGATGCATTAACCGATTAACGGGTATCAACATGCGCAGAGACAGGGTCACCATAGCCGATGTGGCGCGAAAAGCAGGCGTGTCCAAAGTCACCGTCTCCTACGTGATCAACGGACGCGAGGGTAAAGTGCGCATCAGCAACGAGACGCGCCAGCGTATCTGGGACGCCATCCGAGAGCTGGGCTACCGTCCGAACGCCGTCGCTCGTGCGCTCTCCCGCCAGCGAACCTATATCATCGGCGTGGTGATGCAGTACGCCGCCATCTTTGGGGGGTGGTCGGGCTTTATACTCGAACTCCTGCATGGCGCGTCGCATGAGGCGATCGAACAACAGTACGACCTGCTGATGTACACGGGCGCCCACGGCGACGACGCCGAGCACGAGGCGAACGCCGTGATGGACGGACGCATCGACGGCGCACTGCTCCTGCGCGATATCGACGACCCTCTGTCCGACATCCTCGCCGATAGCGGTTTCCCGCACGTGCTAATCTTCACCCGCGCTCGCCGTCCCGACGTCTATTACGTGGACTGCGACAACGTCAAGGGCGGTTACCTTGCCGCCCAGCACCTGCTGAACCTCGGACACCGCGCGATTGTCCACCTTCGAGGCAGCTCGCGGTCGGCGCCGGCGCTCGACCGGTGGCATGGCTACGTGCGGGCGATGCGCGAGGCAGGCATTGAGCCTGACGAACAGTGGGTCATCGAAACGCCAGGACCGCTGTCGGATTTCTCGCCGCTGGCGCAGCTGATGAGTTCTGCCGATAGACCGACCGCCATCTTCGCCTGGAGCGACGAGGTGGCGATTCGTGCGATGCAGCTACTGCGCGAGCTGGGTCTGCGCGTTCCGGAGGACGTGGCGGTGGTGGGCTATGACTCCACGGAAATCTGCAACCACACCGACCCGCCGCTGACCAGCGTTCGCCAGCCGGTTTACGAGATGGCACGGGAGGGGGTACGGACGCTGGCGCGTCTTATCAACGGTGAGCGTCCGCGCCGCATCGCCCGTGTGTTCGAACCAGCTCTGGACATCCGGCGATCATGTGGTTCATCCTGAAGCGCGAGAAAACGCTCAGCGTGGCGCGGTCGTCGGAACCTGCTGAATCGGTTAATGTGTAAAGCGAGGTGAGAGGGGATGAATATGAAGAAAGAGGTCAGCCCGCCCGTGGCGATAGCCATGATTGTGGCGGTGGTGGCTCTGCTGATTGTGGTGTTTATCGCCACCAGCGGTGGGTTCAGCCGTGGTACGCGCACCGCCAAAGAGGCTGGAGCCGGACCACCCATGTATCCGGGGGTTATCCCGGGTACGACCAATACGCCCACCGCTCCGATCGCTCCGGAGGCACAGGGGCGCTAGCAGACGCCATGGCAACTCTACACACAACATAAAAAAGGAGGCGAATCCACATGCTACGCAATCGGGCGTTTACGCTCATCGAACTGCTCGTCGTCATCGCGATTATCGCGATTCTGGCGGCGATCCTGTTCCCCGTGTTCTCGCAGGCGCGCGAGAGCGCTCGTGTTACGTCTTGCCTGTCCAACATGAAGCAGATCGGTCTCGCTATCCGCATGTACACGCAAGACTACGACGAGGTTCTGCCCATGCGCCGAACCTGTCCGGGCAGCTGGTGCGCTCAGGGATGCGACGCCAACTGGAAGCACATGCTGTTCCCCTATATCAAGAACTGGGACCTGCTGAAGTGCCCCAGCAACCCGCTGAACCGCACACTGGACGATACCTCCGGCGACATCGACGGTGACGGTACACCGGAGTGTCCGGTTTATCCGCCCAACGTGGTGAAGACCTATCGCAGCTACTTCCTGTACCACGCCTTCTTCAAGTCGGGCTCGTCGGTTGGCTCGGGCGACTGGTGGGCAGGCTTCAACTACGCCGAGAACAACTTCCCGTATCCTGCCAATACGCTCATCGTGGGCGAGCACAAGGATGTTTGGCCCGACTACGGTCCCTGGATGGCGTTTGTGCCCAACTGGGGTGCGGCAGGTGCTAACTTCGGTGCCCGCCACCGCGGCAGCGACCGTGCCGTGAACCTTACCTATCTGGACGGACACGCCAAGTGGACCTCATGGGATGCCGTCTGCACGCACGACAACCCCGATGGCACCAACAAGTGGGGCTACGCCAAGGATGCTAACGGCAGGGTGATCATCGGCGGGATGGACCTGACGTGGCTGGACACCATGTGCAGCACGTATCGTGACGCCGTGCGAAACGGCTTAGTGCGTTAGGCACCCTCCTGGGCGGGTGGGGTCTTCTCGCCCGCCCTGTTTCGCATTTCTCGTCATGGAGGTTGAGGTTTAAAGTTGAATACCCAGCAGCTGATGGACGAAACAGCCAAACGCGCCTGGCAGTTCTTCTGGCGGGAATCCCACCCAGAAACGGGACTCACCAAAGACCGCGCCGACAACTTTGCGCCTGACGACTATACCGTGTCCAGCATCGCCAGCACGGGCTACGCACTGGCGGCGAACGTGGTGGCGGTTCAGCGCGGCTGGGTGAAGCGCGCCGACGCCGAAAGACGTGTTGTACGCACCCTGCGCTTCGTGCTGGACGAGATGTTCCACTTTCATGGCTGGCTGTATCACTTTGTGGACTGGCGTGACGGCAAGCGGGTGTGGAACTGCGAGGTGTCCACCATCGATACCGCGTTGTTACTCGTGGGGGCTTTGCTGTCGGCACAGTTTTTTGGCGGCGAGACCGCACGGCTGGCAGACCGCCTGTATCGGCGGGTTGACTTCGAGGTGATGCGTACCGATGGCGGCGCAAAACCGGAGGAGTTGACGCTGTCGCACGGCTGGAAACCGGAGGAAGGCTTCCTCGGGGGACGCTGGCATTCCTACTGCGAGCACATTATTCTCTATATCCTTGCCCTCGGTGCGCCACACCAGCGCACGCCGGAACGTCTGTGGGATGCGTGGGGGCGCCCGGTGGTGGACTATCATGGGAAGTATGAGCATCTGGCGGGCGGAGCGCTGTTTATGCATCAGATGTCGCATCACTACATCGACTTGCGCGGACGCAGAGACCGCCTCGGCTGGGACTACTGGGTGAGCTCGGTGCACGCCACCCTCGCCAGCAGGCAGTTCTGCATCGATAACAAGACGAACTTGAAGACTTTCGACGACGACATCTGGGGGCTCACTGCCTCCGACGGACCGGATGGCTATCGGGCCTATGCTGCAATCTGGGGGGATCAGCCGGACGGCACAGTCGCGCCCACCGCGCCTATCGGCTCTATCATCTTTACGCCCAAAGAGGCGACACGCGCCATGCAGGCGATGTATGAACGCTACCGCGCGCGCATCTGGGGGCGCTACGGGTTCAGCAACGCCTTCAATGTCGACCGCGACTGGTGGGACAGGGATGTCATCGGCATCGATCTGGGAATGGCTCTACTGGCGCTCGAGAATCACCGCACCGGCGGAATATGGAAGCTGTTCATACGCCGACCGGAGATACAGCGCGGGATGCAACGTGCAGGACTGCGAATTACCCGAGAGCCGCAGCCTCGTCCACTGCACAAGCCTGCCTGAGCGCTCACGTCCGCTGTGCGTTCGCGACCAGCGCACGCGGAGGCAGAAAGACCACGTCCTCCGTCACGGTCTGCAGGGTTTCTACGGGGACGTGATCCTGCCCTTTCAGCAGCTCCCCGATAATTGCTTCCACCGAGCTTTCGGGCGTGGAGGCGCCGCTGGTGATGCCCACCACGCGGTAATCGGTGCGCCACTCCTGCTGAACCTGTTCCGATTCGAGCAGCAGATAGGCGGGCACACCGGCTTCCCGTGCCACTTCCGCCAGACGGTTCGAGTTGCTGCTGGCGCGACTGCCCACCACCAGTATCAGGTCGGAGACCTGCGCCAGTCTCTTCACGGCGTTCTGGCGGTTGGTGGTGGCGTAACAGATGTCCTCTTTGGGCGGAGTGCGCAGGTTCGGGAAGCGTCGCCTGAGCACCGCCAGAATTTGCGCCACCTCGTCGACGCTCAGCGTGGTTTGGGTGGCAACAGCGACGGGGTTCCCTTCGGGCACCTGCACCTGCTCGGCGTCCTGCACGGTCTGCACCAGCGTCACCTGTTCCGGGGCATGTCCCATCGTGCCCTGCGCTTCCACATGACCAGCGTGCCCAATGTACAGGATGTGGTAACCCTTCTCTGCGAAGCGCTCAACCTCACGGTGAACCTTCGAGACCAGTGGACAGGTGGCGTCGATGACTCGCAGGTTGCGCTCTTTTGCCTCCTGTCGAACCGCTGGCGACACCCCGTGCGCACTGAACACCACCGTTGACCCCGGCGGTATCTCGGATATCTCCTCGGTGAAAATCACACCGCGCTGTTCAAATGAACGCACCACGTGCTCGTTGTGCACGATGGCGTGGCGCATGTACACCGGCGGTCCATACGCCTTCAACGCAAGGTCCAGAACCTCAATGGCATACGAAACCCCCGCGCAGAAGCCGCGAGGCGCTGCCAGAATGACTCGCTCCAGCATTTTGGGATTTAACCTCCGCAGGCATTGTACCCGACATCGGGCAGGTGCACCAACCGCGCGGGCGCCGAGATCAGATGACTCATGGAGCCAACCTTTCAATCTGCCAGCCCCCCTCAGGCTGACGCACGTAACGCAGGCGGTCGTGCAGGCGATTTCGTCGTCCCTGCCAGAACTCGAAACTGTGCGGCACCACCCGGTAGCCCCACCAGTAGCGAGGGCGCGGCACATCGCGACCAGCATACTGCTGTTCCACCTCGCTCATCCGATGTTCCAGCCACTGGCGGTTCGGCACCACCCGGCTTTGCGCGGACACCCATGCTGCCAGCTGGTGCCCTCGTGGGCGCGAGGCAAAGTAGGCATCTGCCTCCTCGTCGCTGAGCACCTCGACGTGCCCCCGCACGCGAACCTGTCTCTGCAGTTCACCCCACCAGAACACCAGCGCCGCGCTGTTGCAGTGCGCCAGCTGAATGCCCTTGGCGCTTTCACTGCTGGTGTAAAAGACCAGTCCCCGTTCGTCCAGTCCGCGCAGCAACACATATCGGGCGTCGGGCTGTCCGTCTTCATCCACCGTCGCCAAACACATGGCGTTCGGCTCCGCCACCTGAGCATGCACCGCCTCCTTCAGCCAGCGCTCCAGCTGCCGGAAGGGGTCATCCTCCACCTGCTCTTCGGTTAGCTCGCCGAGCTCGTACGACTGGCGGCGGGTTCGGATGTGTTCTTTCAGGTTCTGCTCCATCTGTTTCCTCCTGAACTTCTCGCACAAACGGTGTCCAGAAACTGCTTCGCCTGCTGACGTATCTGCGCTTTTTCCTGTTCGCTAAACCGGTCGAGCAGCTGATACGGCATCGACATGCGCGCATTGGGGCGGAGTATCCGTTCGTTACGCATCAGGAAGTCCCAGTAGAGGAAGTTGAACGGGCACGCCCGCTCGCCCACGCGACGCTTGACATCGTACACACAGTGCCTGCAGTAGTCCGACATGCGGTTGATGTATGCGCCGGATCCTGCATACGGCTTGGATGCCATCAAGCCGCCGTCGGCGTGCAAAGCCATGCCGTGCGTATTCGGCAGTTCTACCCACTCGTAGGCGTCCGCGTAGACCAGCAGGTACCACTCCTCCACTTCTTTGGGCTCGATGCCCGCCAGCAGGGCGAAGTTGCCGGTGACCATCAGCCGCTGGATGTGATGCGCATAGGCGTTGCGCCACGTTGCCGACACCACCTCGCGCACACAGCGCATATCGGTGTCCCCCGTCCAGTAAAAGTCGGGCAGGGGACGGTGTGCGTCGAAGGTGTTGGACTGGGCATACTCCGGCATCTTCAGCCAGTAGATGCCGCGCACGTATTCGCGCCAGCCCAGAATCTGCCTCGCGAAGCCCTCCACGCAGTGCAGAGGAGCATGACCCTGCCGGTAAGCCGTGATTGCCTGTTCGCACACCTCCAGCGGCAGCAGAAGACCGATGTTGATGTACGGCGACAGCGCAGAGTGGAACAGGAAATCCTGTCCGCTCTTCATGGCGTCCTGATAGTCGCCGAACCGGGGCAGGGCGTGTTGCACAAAGTGGTCAAGCGCCTGCAATGCCTGTTCGCGCGTCACTGCCCAACCAAATGAGTCGATGTCGCCGAAGTGATGCGCAAACCGATGGCGCACCATCTGCATCACCTCTTGCGTGGTCTCGTCCGGAGGGAAGCGCGGTGGCATAGGCGCAACGACCCCGGCGGGTAGTGGCTTGCGGTTCTCCACGTCGAAATTCCAGCGGCCGCCCTCCGGCTCGTCGCCGTTCATCAGCCAGCCGGTTTTGCGGCGCATATACCGGTAGAAGAACTCCAGACGCAGAGTGTCCTTGTGGCCTGACCAGCGGGCGAACTCCGCTCGCGAACAGAGGAAGCGGTCGTCGTGGCGAATCTCCACCGGGATGCCCAGCTCTGCCTGCCAAGCTTGCATCATCTGCCATACGCGCCACTCGCCCGGTTCGGTGACCACCACTCGCTGGGGGCGGTGCCTCTGCACGGCGCGCCGCAACTCACCGGTAAACGAGCCTGTGTTGTCGGGATCATCCAGCGGGACGTAATCTACGGTGATACCTTGCTCGCGCAGACTGTGTGCGAAGTGTCGCATCGCCGAAAAGACAAACACCAGCTTCTGCTTGTGGTGCCGGACGTAGGTGGCTTCTTCCATCACCTCCATCATCAGCACCACGTCCTCGTGCAAGGAGATGTCCCGCAGGGCGCTCACGGAACGGCTCAGCTGGTCACCCAGTATCACCCGAAGTGTGCTGCACGCGCCCATACCCTCAAGCCTTCACCCGCAGTGTGGAGCGACCGCCATCCACCCCGATAACCTGTCCCGTAATCCAGTCCGACTCGGGCGATAGCAGGAACGCCGCCAGCGCAGCAATGTCTTCGGGTGTGCCCAGTCGCTGAAGGGGATGCATGGCGGCAATAGCGGTTGCCATCTGTTCGTTGGAAATCAAACCCTGCGCCAGCGGTGTGCGGGTCAAAGATGGAGCAATCGCGTTCACGCGGATTTTGGGTGCCAGCTCGGCTGCCAGCGCCAGCGTCAGCCCCTCCACCGCGCCTTTCGCCATGCTGATGGAAGCGTGCAGAGCGAAACCCTGCCGAACTGCCACGGTGGAAAACAGTACCACCGACGCGGTGTGCTCGCTCTGTCGGAGGGCAGGTAGAGCTGCCTGCACCGCCAGTGCGGCACCCAGCGCGTTCACGGCGAAGTCTCTGGTGAAGTCTTCCACGCTCAAGCGGTGGATCGGTCGCAGGTTGATGGTGCCCACGGCATACAGCAGTCCATCCAGAGGTGTGCCTGCCTCCTCGACGGCTCTTTGAAAAAGCGCGGGGTCGTTGACGTCGCCCTGCGTGAAGGTCGCGTTCCACTCTCGCGCTGCCTCCTGAAGGCCATCCGCGTTGCGTGCTACTATGTGCAGGCGGTAGCCCCGTTCGTACAGGAGACGCGCCGTCGCCGAGCCGATGCCTCCGGTACCGCCATAGATGAGTATCTTGCCAGCCATCGATGCCTCCTGAATGAGCATAGGTGACCACGCGCCGCGGAACTTTGCGGCACGCTCATTGCTTTCATACGCATAACGCAGGTATAATCAATCCACACGCGTGACTAGCTCATTCAAACAGCCACAGCCGTGGGTTTCACGCCGAAACCGCATTGCGCAGGATAACCGTATACTTAATGTGGCTAACTTCGATGACAGAGGAGCAACAATGGCTGTCGTGACGACGCATCGCAAGTCGGTTATCGCCGCGGATAACCATTTACTGCACCGGCTGCATTCGCTGAGTGGCATCGTTCCGATAGGCATCTTCCTGGTTCAACACCTGACGCTCAACTCCTTCGCGCTTGCCAGTCCCGCGCACTTCAATGCCGTCATCGACTTCTTCAACAAGTCCATGCCCGACCACATCTTGTTTGTGCTGGAATGGGGTCTCATCTTTATTCCGCTGATGTTCCACGCCATCTACGGTCTGGTCATCACGGCGCATGGACAGGTCAACGTGGGGCGATACGGATACTGGCGCAACTGGATGTATCTGTGGCAGCGCATCACCGGCGTCATTCTGGTGGTGTTCATCACCGCGCACGTCTGGAGTACCACCATCAGCCATCGGTTATTCGGCACCGGCATCTACTACGAGGACATGGCAAAGTACTTCGCCAGTCCGTGGGTGGTGGCTTTCTATCTGCTTGGCATCACGTCCGCTACCTATCACCTGTCTAACGGCATCTGGAACTTCTGCATCCGCTGGGGCATTACGGTGAGCGAGCGGGCGCAGCGAGCGTGTGCCAGAGTGTGCGTGGTGATCTTCGTGGCAGTCACAGCGCTGGGTTGGGCAGCGCTGTTCGCATTCCGCTAAAGTCAAGAGAGGTGTAAGGCGATGGCAAAGGGACGCGCTATCGTGGTAGGGGGTGGGCTTGCCGGGCTGATGACCGTGGTCAAAATCGCCGAGCAGGGGGTGCCGGTAGATCTCTTCTCGCTGGTACCGGTCAAACGCAGTCACTCGGTGTGCGCTCAGGGTGGCATCAACGGCGCCGTGAATACCAAAGGCGAGGGCGATAGCCCCGAAGAGCACTTCGACGATACCGTATACGGGGGCGACTTTCTGGCGCACCAGCCGCCTGTCAAGAGTATGTGCTACCGCGCGCCGGGAATCATCTATCTGTTGGACCGGATGGGCGTGCCTTTCAACCGCACGCCGGAGGGCTTTCTGGACTTTCGCCGATTCGGAGGCACCAAGCACCACCGCACTGCCTTCGCCGGCTCCACCACCGGTCAGCAGTTGCTCTATGCCCTGGACGAGCAGGTACGCCGCTTTGAGGTGGACGGGCTGGTTCATAAATACGAAGGCTGGGATTTCCTCGGCATCGTGAAGGATGAGGACGGCAGATGCCGCGGAATTGTGGCGCAGAACCTGCACTCGATGGAGATCCGCGCCTTGCGAGCCGATGCGGTGGTGATGGCAACGGGTGGACCGGGCTATCTCTTCGGAAAGTCCACCAACTCCATCATCAACACCGGTTCGGCAGCCAGCATCTGCTACCAGCAGGGCGTCAACTACGCAAACGGCGAGTTCATTCAGGTGCATCCCACTGCCATTCCGGGCGAGGACAAACTGCGCCTGATGTCCGAAGCCATCCGTGGCGAGGGCGGACGTGTGTGGGTGCCCAGAGACCCTTACGATAAGCGCCGCCCGCAGCACATTCCGGAGAGCGACCGCTGGTACTTCCTGGAGGAGAAGTATCCGGCATACGGTAACCTGGTGCCGCGCGACATCGCCACGCGCGAAATCTTCGAGGTGTGCGTCACCGAGAAGCGCGGTATTATGGGGCGGAACGAGGTATACCTGGACATCACCCACCTTCCCCGCGACCTGGTGGAGCGCAAACTGCTGGGCATTCTGGAAATCTACACCAAGTTCGTGGGCGAGGACCCGCGCGAAGTGCCCATGCGCGTTTTCCCGGCGGTGCACTACTCGATGGGCGGGTTGTGGGTGGACTACGAGCGTACCCCCGACGGGTTCCTGAACCCCGAAAGCACTCGTAATCAGAGCACCAACATCCCCGGCTTGTATGCTGCCGGCGAGGTGGAGTATCAGTATCACGGAGCGAACCGACTCGGTGCGAACGCCCTGCTGTCCTGCCTGTTCGGCGGCGAGGTGGCAGGCAACGCCGTCGTACGCTACATCGACGGACTGGCTCGTACGGCGGACGACGTGCCCTCCTCGCTGTACGACGCCGAGCAGCGCCGACATCAGGAGGACTACGAGCGGCTGCTCAAGATGACCGGCGACGAGAACCCCTACCAGCTGCATCACGAACTGGGCGAGTGGATGACCAATAACGTCACCGTCGTGCGCTACAACGACCGGCTCCAGCAGACGGAGGAGAAGATTCTCGATCTCATGGAGCGCTGGAAGCGCATCAACATCAACGACTCCTCGCTGTGGACGAATCAGATTGTGCCGTTCACACGTGCTCTGCGCAACATGCTGATTCTGGCTCAGGTCATCACCCGCGGCGCACTTCTACGCAACGAAAGCCGGGGGGCGCACTTCAAACCGGAGTATCCCGAGCGCAACGATGCAGAGTGGCTGAAGACCACTCTGGCGCGATACACGCCGGAGGGACCCGATATCTCGTACGAGTCGGTGGATACGTCCCTCATCAAACCTCGTATTCGAAAGTATGACGTGGATAAGAAGGCAACACTGGTCGAGACTGCAACCAATACGCAGCTGGTGGGTGCGAAGGACGACAGAGGAGAGTAGCCTATGGACACTATGAAGAGCGTGGTTCTGAAGATCAAGAGGCAGGCAGCCCCCCAGAGTGCACCCTACTGGGAGGAGTTCGAGGTGCCGTACAAGCCTCGAGAGAACGTCATCACCTGCCTCATGCATATACGACGCAATCCACTGAATCGGGAAGGCAAACCCACCACTGCCCCGGCGTGGGAAGCCGCGTGCCTCGAGGAGGTGTGCGGCACCTGCACCATGATTGTCAACGGCAGGGTCCGGCAGTCGTGTTCGGCTCTGGTGGACGAGGTCGGCAAGCGAGTCGGCGATCGCATCGAAATCACTCTCGAGCCGATGACCAAGTTCCCGGTGGTGCGCGACCTGATCGTTGACCGCAGCGAGATGTTCGAGACGCTCAAGCGCATCCGGGCATGGGTGCCCATCGATGGTACGCACGACCTGGGACCCGGTATGCGCTTGCGCGACGACATCCGTGAGCTGCGGTACGAGTTCTCACGCTGCATGACCTGCGGCTGCTGTCTGGAAGCCTGTCCAAACGTAAATGCTCACTCCAATTTTATCGGTCCCGCCGCTCTGGCACAGGTGAAGCTGTTCAATCTGCATCCGGTGGGTGCTTCCCTTGAGGACA
>CAKZNX010000431.1 GCA_937132045.1 uncultured bacterium | reverse complement strand
TGGGCGAACCCGGCGCCACTGAGCGCGCCGCGAGTTTGCTCGTGGAGTGTCTGGCAAAGCGACATGTCAACGCGACAGGATAAGCAACTGCAACGGCGTCTCTGGCGCGACCTGAAGCCGCACCTGAAGTATATCGTGCTGGGCTTGATCTGCGCCGCGGGAGCACAAGCCATCACCCTGCGCATCTACGCGCTCACCCGAGATGTGGTGAATGCCGCCCAGATGTACAACGACGTCAGTCAGCTCAATCGGGTGAGCCTGATAGTGATCGGCGCGTTCCTCATCAAGTTTGCCTTCGCCTATGGACAGACCTACTATCTCTCGCTGGCAGTCAACCGCTTTACCATGCGCCTGCGCGACCGCGTCTACGAACACCTGCAGAGTCTGTCGCTCTCCTACTTCACCCACCGGCGCACCGGCGCACTCATGTCGGTACTCACCAACGACATCAACGTGGTCTCGAATGGAGGCACCCTGCTCAAGGACATGGTCTCTGCCCCCATCGGGCTGGTGGGAGGGCTCGCCTGGCTGTTCATTATCTCGTGGAAGCTATCGCTCATCGCGGTGCTGGGCGTCCCGCTGATGGCGCTGATCATTCGCACCATCGGCAAACGCATGAGATACATCGGTCAGCAAACGCAGTTGCGCCTGGAAGACGTGACAGCGGTTCTTCAGGAGACCATCGCAGGCGTTCGTACCATCAGAGCCTTCGCCACCGAGCCCTTGGAGATCAGGCGTTTCAAGGAGCGAAACTACCGGTCCTATCGCGCCATAATGGACGGCGTCCGAACCAGTGCGGCACTGCGCCCGCTCATCGAGCTGATTGGCGCCGGAGGCATCGCTTTCGTGCTGTGGTACGGCGGGCATCTGATTGTACGCGGCGAGCTGGATTTCGGTGGCTTGAGCAGCTTCCTGCTGACGCTCAATCTGGTAGCGCAGAGCATGCAGACCATCGGCAACATCAACGTCACCCGACAGCAGGTGCTGGCAGCAGCGGAGCGCGTATATCGCGAGGTGCTGGACGTTCACCCCGACGTGCAGGAGCTTCCGGGCGCCGCCCCCATGCCGCCCATCCACGGACACGTACTGTTCGAGAAAGTGAGCTTCACGTACCACCGCGGTGGACGTCTGGTGCTGGACGGTGTTTCGTTCGAGATGAAGCCGGGCACGGTGGTGGCAGTGGTGGGACATAGCGGAGCTGGCAAGAGCACCCTCGCCGACCTGATACCGCGTTTCTATGACCCCACCGCCGGGCGCGTGCTGATAGACGGCATCGATATCCGCACCGTGCAGATAGCCTCCCTGCGCAGACAGATTGGCATCGTGCCTCAGGAGACCCTGCTGTTCAGCGGCACCATCCGCGACAACATTGCGTACGCCCAGCCCGATGCCACCGACGAGCAGGTCATCGCCGCGGCGAAAGCCGCTCACGCACACGAGTTCATCCAGCGTCTGGAGAAGGGTTACGAGACCCTCGTCGGAGAACGCGGCGTGCGCCTGTCCGGCGGAGAGCGTCAGCGCATCGCCATCGCCCGCGCCATCCTGAAGGACCCGCGCATCCTGATACTGGATGAAGCCACATCCTCGCTGGATACCGCCTCCGAGGCGCTGGTGCAGCAGGCGCTGGAGGAGCTCATGCACGGACGCACCACTCTGGTCATCGCACATCGACTGAGCACTGTGGTCAACGCAGACCTGATACTGGTGATTGAGCATGGCAGAGTCGTGGAACAGGGCACCCACCAGGAACTGCTGGCGCGTGGCGGCGTGTACGCCCGACTGTTTCGCAAGCAGATGGGCGAGGAAGTCTCTCAGGAGCTGGTGACCCAGGGTGAGTAAGGAAGCCGATAAACCCGGCTGGTGGCAACGCCTGCGCCCGCGATTGCTCGCCTTTGCGGTATGGTGTCTGGCGCGGGCAATCGGCATGAGTGTGCGCCTCAAGGTGCTCCACTTTGAACGGGTACTGGAACGCATCCGCGAAGGCAAAGGGGCTGTGCTCGTTACCTGGCACGGTCGCAGTCTGATCCCCGCCAACTTCTTCAAGGGACGCGGTTTCTGGGCAATTATCTCCCTGTCGCGCGACGGGGAAATCCAGAACCACATCTTTCGGCGGTTCGGCTTTCGCATCATCCGCGGCTCCACCGGAAGAGGCGGTATTCGCGCCGCACTGGAAGCGGCAAGGCGTGTGGCGGAAGGCGGTATCCTCGCCTTCACACCCGACGGACCGCGCGGACCTAACCGACAGGTGCAACCTGGCGCCCTCTTCATCGCGCAGAAAGCGCGCTGTCCGATTATTCCGGCAGGTGTTGCCGCACATCCTCGCAAACTGCTGCCCACATGGGATCGCTACATGATTCCCCTGCCCTTCGCGCGCGGCGTGTTCATCTTCGGCGAACCCATCGAAGTTCCCGATGGCATCAGCGCAGAGGAGTTCGAGCGCATTCGCCAGCAGGTGGAACAGGCGATCAACACGCTGGAAGCGCAGGCGGAACAGATGGTTCGGACGCAGCGAGAGTAAACCATGTTTTATGTTTTTTACAACCTGTTTCTCGCGGTGTCAACGCCGTTTCTGCTGGCGTATCTTCTGTGGCGCATACTGGTTCGCGGCAAATCGCGCGAGGGCTGGAGCCAGCGACTGGGGAACCTGCCCACCGCCCCTGCCGGACGCCGTGTTATCTGGGTTCATGCCGTCTCCGTGGGCGAGGTCGTGGCTGCGCTTCCCCTCCTGCAGGCGATACGTGAGCAGCTCCCCCAACACTTCCTTCTGCTCACCACCCTGACCCCAACAGGTAACGCTACCGCGCGCCAGCAGGTTGGCAAACTGGTGGATGCAGTGGGCTACTTGCCGGTCGACCTTCCATTCGCGGTGAAGCGTGCGCTGAACCGCATCCGCCCCGAGGCGCTCATCATCATGGAGACCGAAATCTGGCCCAACCTGCTGATGATTGCCTACCGACAGGGAGT
>CAKZNX010000430.1 GCA_937132045.1 uncultured bacterium | reverse complement strand
TCTGACGCTTTAGCTGAAGCGATGGTCAACCTGATGCGGATGGATGCGCACAGTCGGCGGCAGATGGGGCTGGCAGGACGTCAGCACATCGTGGAGAATTACAGTATCGACCGTGTGGTAGCGATGTAGGGGGAGTTATCCTGATATTTTGATTTCTACGGAGCGAGAGATCAAATGCCGGTGAACAATCGTCTTTTGTTCGTAATTACCGGATTGGCGGTAGGCGGCGCCGAGACTCAGATGACCAGGATAGCCACACGACTGAGGCAACGCGGTTGGATCGTTCGCATCGTCACTCTGCTCCCACCCAAAGCGTATGTACAACATTTGGCACAATCGGATATTTCCGTCGACACCCTGAACATCCGCTATAAGCTGCCGGACCCGTGCCCGCTTTTGCGCCTTGCGCGCATCATTCGAAGTTGGAAGCCCTCCATCGTGCACAGTCACATGGTTCACGCTAACCTGCTGGCGCGTATCACTCGATTCATCTCGCCCATGCCACTGCTCATGTGCACCGCACACAACATCAACGAAGGAGGTCGTCTACGCGAGATACTGTATCGCGTTACCGACCGCCTGTGCGACCTCACCACACACGTGTGCAGGGAGGGAGCAGAACGTTACGTAAGAATCAAAGCTGTCCCAGCGCACAAAATCCGCCACGTCCCCAACGGCGTAGACGTTGAAGCCTTCCGTCCAGACCCCGTCGCGCGCCAGCAGATACGTGCACAGCTGGGCGTGGATGACCACTTCGTGTGGCTGGCTGTGGGACGTCTTGAAGCACAAAAGGACTATCCCAACCTGTTAAACGCCTTTGCCACGGTACGCGCCCGGAGTTCAGCCGGTCTTCTATTGATTGCCGGAGATGGTCCGCTACGCGCCGACATGGAGAGGCTTGCAAACACACTCGGTATACAGGATTGGCTAAGGTTCTTGGGAATGCGCCGCGACATCCCACAACTGATGAACGCTGCCGACGCCTGCGTCCTTTCCTCGTCGTACGAGGGACTGCCGATGGTTTTGTTAGAGGCACATTCCATGGCACTGCCAATCGTCGCGACGGACGTTGGCGGCAACAGTGAGATAGTTACCGACGGTGTCACAGGTCTGTTGGTAGCGCCGCATGATTCTGACGCTTTAGCTGAAGCGATGGTCAACCTGATGCGGATGGATGCGCACAGTCGGCGGCAGATGGGGCTGGCAGGTCGTCAGCACATCGTGGAGAATTACAGCATGGAATTTGTGATAGACACATGGGAGGCTCTATACCACGAGCTACTGGAGGCAAAGGCACGTGGGTCTCGGCACCGGGCATAAACTAGATGGTTTCAGCAGAATACCACACTACTCTTGCGCATATCTTACCGAGAGGGTACGAGAATACTGACGGTCATGGCTTTCAAACTGGTATATACTGCGACATCGCCGCTGTTTCTAAACTTCCTCAGGAGACAGATAGGTTTCCTTAGGGAAGAGGGTTTCCGCATCTGTATCGTCTGTTCGCCGGGAGAGCAACTTCAGAAGTTCGTGGAGCAGGAACAGGTGCCCGGCTACGGCGTCGAGATGCCGCGTCGTATCACGCCCATCAAGGACCTCGTGGCGCTGAGCCAGTTGTGCAGCATCCTGCGCCGGGTGCGTCCGCATCTCGTGCACGCTAACACGCCGAAGGGCGGACTTCTGGGCATGGTCGCCTCTTATCTCTGTCGGGTGCCAGTACGAATTTATCATGTTCATGGACTGCCGTTTATGTCTGCTTCGGGCGGTAAGCGCAGGCTATTGCGCTGGACGGAGAAGATTTCCTGTCGACTGGCACACTCAGTCCTGTGCGTCAGTCACTCTGTGCGCGAGGTCATGGTGCGGGAACGGTTGTGTCCACCCGAGAAGGTCAGGGTGCTAGCGTCTGGCAGCGTGCAGGGTGTCGACGCGGACGAGCGGTTTAATCCAGACCGCTTTCCGGACACCCTACGCCACCAGCTGCGGGCGAATCTGGGCATACCAGACAAGGCTGTTGTAGTTGGCTATGCTGGCAGGATTGTCCGCGACAAAGGCATGGAGGAACTAGCGCAAGCGTGGCAGATGCTGCAGGCAGAGTATCCGCGTCTGTACCTTCTGCTGGTTGGCGACTTCGAACCACAAGACCCGGTATCGGACAGTGCACGCAAGACACTTACATCTGCCCCCAGGGCGATTATCACCGGCTGGGTGGAGGATACCGCCCCATATTATGCCACTATGGACATCCTTACCCTTCCTTCCTACCGCGAAGGTTTTCCGAACGCGCCGCTAGAAGCAGCCGCGATGGGTATTCCTGTCATTGCCACCAATATACCGGGCTGTACAGACGCGGTCGTAGACGGCATTACTGGTACGCTGGTACCGCCTCATGATGCCAGCGCACTAGCGCACGCTATCGAGCGGTACATACGCCAGCCGCTCCTGCGTTCACAACACGGACGGGCTGGGCGTGAACGCGTTCTCACCCAGTTCCGTCAGGAGGTAATCTGGCACGCATTGCTGGACCACTACCGTTCACTTCTGGAGCAGCGAGGCCTCTCTTCTGACGACCTGCTACACGGTGCACCACAGTGACCCTGTTTCGGTTGTGCGGAGACGGCAGGTGCTTTCAGATGTCACGGCGAAGTGTCTGTCCGAGAAGCGCAAACGACCTTGGGAACTCAGATGCTTCAACGTAGCCCAGCACTTAAACGTCTGATGGATGTCTGTCTGGCATCGTTTGCCTTGCTGCTGCTGGCATTGCCGATGTTGTTCATAGCATGCCTGGTGCGCCTGAGCATGGGCAAACCGGTATTGTTTCGACAGCAGCGCCCCGGATTGCACGATAAGCCGTTCACGCTGATAAAATTCCGCACGATGCGCGATCTTCGGGATGCACACGGCAACCTTTTGCCAGATGACTTGCGTCTTACCCAGCTCGGACACTGGTTGCGCAGCACAAGCCTCGACGAACTGCCGGAGCTGTTCAACGTGCTGAAAGGAGAGATGAGCCTGGTTGGTCCTCGTCCGTTACTTATGGAGTATCTGCCGCGATACACCCCCGAACAGGCAAGACGTCATGAAGTCAAACCGGGTATCACCGGGTGGGCGCAGATTAACGGACGGAATGCACTCACCTGGGAGGAGAAATTTGCACTGGACGTATGGTACGTAGATAACTGGGACCTGTGGCTGGATATTAAGATACTGTGGTGGACTATCTGGAAGGTTTTGCAGCGCGAAGGCATCAGTGCACAGGGGTGCGCGACCATGCCGGTCTTCACAGGCACGAAACAGGAGGAGAACGGCAGGACATGAGCCGATCGGTTGCAGTGATCGGGGCAGGCGGACATGCCAAGGTGGTCATCGCGACGCTCCGAGCCGCGGGGTTCACCGTGCAGGCGGTGTTTGATGATAACCCCTCACGCACGGGGTTCGAAGTGCTGGGCGTCCCCGTGCTGGGACCGATTGACTCGCTGGTGAACGCTGGGTTTTCCGTGGCAGTGATCGCTATCGGAGATAATGCCGTGCGCCAACGAATCGCGCAGCGCCTGACGCACATGCAGTGGTTAACCGCAGTGCACCCGAACGCGTGGGTGCATCCGTCGGTAAGACTTGGGGCAGGCACTGTGGTGTTTGCCGGAGCGGTGATACAACCTGAAGCCGTCGTTGGCGAACATGTTATCATTAACACGGGCGCCACCGTCGACCACGAATGTACTGTGCATGATTTTGCACATATTGCTCCCGGTGCGCATCTGGCTGGCAGGGTGACCGTAGAAGAAGGCGCGTTCGTTGGCATGGGCAGCAGCGTGATACAAACAGTACGGATCGGGGCGTGGACGACGCTGGGGGCGGGTGCGGTGGTAACACAGGACATTCCTGCTCATGTGACCGCAGTGGGAGTGCCGGCGCGTGTCGTCAAGCGACATCCGGAGACGATGGAGGACTGTCATGAGTAGCAAGCTGTTACAGGGGTCAGCACCCTCGCGGCAGGTGAAGCCTTATGCTCCATGGCCCCACTTCCAGGAAGATGAGATCGAGGCGGTAGCAAACGTGCTACGCAGCGGCAACGTCAACTACTGGACAGGAGAGGAGAGCAGACAGTTCGAGCGGGAGTTTGCGGAGTTTGCCGGTTGTTCCTACGCTGTGGCAGTAGCAAATGGGTCGGTCGCGCTGGAGCTGGCGTTGTACGCGCTGGGTATCGGCGCAGGTGATGAGGTGATTGTTACTCCACGCTCGTTTGTGGCTTCTGCAAGCTCGGTGGTATTGCGCGGGGCAAAGCCGGTTTTCGCCGATGTGGACCCCGACAGCGGGAATATCACTGCCAGCAGTATCCGGGCGGTGATTACGCCCCGCACGAAAGCCGTGATTGCAGTGCACCTTGGTGGATGGCTGTGCGAGATGGACGAGATCCATGCGGTGGCGCGCGAGTATGGGCTGAAAGTGATTGAAGATTGTGCGCAAGCACATGGAGGTACATACAGGGGACGCCCTGCAGGCAGCCTGGGCGATGTTGCGGCATGGTCGTTCTGTCAGGACAAGATCATGACAACCGGGGGCGAAGGAGGCATGCTGACCACCAACGACCCGGAGGTATGGGAGAAGGCATGGTCATATAAGGATCATGGCAAGAGCTACGACGCGGTATATCATCGACGGCATCCCCCCGGTTACCGATGGTTACACGAATCGTTCGGCACCAACTGGCGAATGACCGAACTGCAGTCAGCTATCGGCAGGGTGGTACTGCGAAAGGTACCGCACTGGGTGCAAATCCGTCGCCGAAACGCGCAGGTGCTCACTGAGGGGCTGAGTGGCGTCGAGGGGTTGCGTATCCCGTCGCCTCCCGCACACATTGGGCACGCCTATTACAGGCTTTACGCCTATGTCCGTCCCGATCTCCTTAAACCCGGCTGGGACCGCAACCGCATCATGGTGGCAATCAATCAGGCGGGTATTCCGTGCACAGTTGGTAGTTGCAGTGAGGTGTATCTCGAGAAATGCTTCGAACGCGCTCACCTGCAACCCTCAGGACGACTGCCTGTAGCCAAACAGCTGGGCGAGACCTCCCTGGCATTTCTCGTACACCCGACGCTTGACGAAGAGCACATGCAGGACACTGTGGCAGTGGTATTGAAAATAATGCAGATGGCGTGCTGTTAACTTTTCGAGATTTGCTGAGTCAGTACCTGACTAGAGAAGCGGGATTTGGAGGAGGACGTCTGACGATGAGCCTGTACCGCACGCTCCACGTGGGAAGGGTTGTCCGCCTTGTCATCGATGCAAGTTTGGTAAACCTGTCGCTTCTGCTGGCTTATCTCGTGGATTATTTGTGGGTAGTGGGCATCACGGGGAGCGTTGCTAATGCACCAGCCGCTTTGCGGGAGTCTACCGTCTCGTTCCTTCGTTCCAGCACGCTTCTTTCTCCTATCGCACTACTGGTGTTCGCGCTCAGCGGTTTCTACACTCATAGCCGACTTTATCAGGGACGATACAAAGCTATAATCATCCTGCAGGCAGTAACGCTGGCGTATCTCTTGACCGGCTTTCTAGCCTACCTTCTGCCAGCTCTTCTCGCCTTCGATCGCAGCACGCTCATCCTTTCCTGGGTGTTTACTCTGGCTTCTGTAATGACTGTGCGACTGGCGGGACGGTTGTGGAAAGTATTGGCTTCGGTCGAGCGGCGCTACCTCGGAACACTTCTTCGCGAGCGTCCTGTGCGCAATGTGCTGGTCATTGGAGGTGCCGGCTACATTGGTTCCGCTCTGTTACCGAAGCTCCTCGAGAAGGGGTATCACGTTCGGCTGCTGGATTTGTTCCTTTACGGTATGGATTCCATAGCAGAGTACGTCGCACATCCGCGACTGGAAATTGTACGTGCGGACTTCCGACAGGTGGACAAGGTGGTGGAGTGTATGCAGGGAATGGACGCCGTAATCCATCTGGGCGGGATTGTAGGCGACCCTGCATGCGCCCTTGACGAGAACCTCACCATTGAGGTGAATCTGGTCGCGACGCGCACCATTGCCGAAATAGCAAAAGGCTTCGGCATCAGCCGTTTCGTCTTCGCAAGCACCTGCTCCGTTTATGGCGCCAGTGATGAGGACCTGGACGAACGTTCCGTGCTCAATCCGCTGTCGCTCTATGCTCGGAGCAAAATCGCGTCGGAGCGGGTGCTGCTCAACCTGTCTTCTCCTACCTTCTCGCCGGTGATTCTGCGGTTCGGTACGATTTATGGACTATCTGGGCGCATTCGGTTTGACCTGGTGGTCAATCTTCTCACTGCCAAGGCGATTACTGAGGGCAAAATCACCATCTACGGAGGTGACCAGTGGAGACCATTCGTGCACGTTGACGACGCCGCCGCAGCCGTAGTGAGGGTGCTGGAGGCACCCTTGCCGCTTGTGCGTAACCAGATATTCAATGTGGGATCGGACGACCAGAACTATACCCTGCAGCACGTTGGAGCGCTGATCCAGCGTCTGGTTCCGGAGGCAGAGCTGATAGTGATGGGTACAGACGGTGACCGACGCAACTATCGCGTTAACTTCGGTAAGATTCAGCGCGTGCTGGGCTTCACACCGCAGTGGACGCTGGAGGCTGGTGTGAAGCAGGTCATCGACGCTCTGCGCAGTGGAACC
Source organism: uncultured bacterium (assembly GCA_937132045.1). Lineage (GTDB taxonomy): Bacteria > Armatimonadota > HRBIN16 > HRBIN16 > HRBIN16 > HRBIN16. The sequence goes on along the minus strand of CAKZNX010000430.1, from coordinate 7,809 downwards.
ATTGGCGACTACAAAGATGCCCGCTACAGCAACGTGAAATTCCTCAGCGAGGAAGGTGTCTCCCGACTCATCCGGACCGAAAACGGGTGGGCATCTGAGATGATTCAGGAGATACCGCAGTTGTCCCTGCCCACTATGCCAAATGCAGGTTGACGTACTGGTTATAGGCGCGGGGATTGTGGGACTGGCGGTCGCTTTCCGCCTGACACAATACTACCCCGATTGGCGCGTAGCCGTAGTCGAAAAAGAACCGGACATCTCTTTGCACCAGTCCGGACGGAACTCTGGTGTGCTGCATTCGGGCATCTACTATCGTCCGGATAGCGAAAAAGCATTAACCTGCCGGGCTGGCAAACAGCTCATGCAGGAGTTCTGTGACAGCGAAGGCATCCCATACGAAATCTGCGGCAAGGTCATTGTGGCTGGAGATGAGAACGAGCGGGCTGCCCTGAGGAGTCTGTACGAACGCGGGAAAGCAAACGGAGTACGCTGTCAGTTCATCGATTCGTCGCGGCTGCGGGAGCTGGAACCATCTGTGCGCGGCGTTGAAGCGATCCACGTCGCGGAGACGGGTATCGTAGATTTCCGGAAAGTCTGCCACAGGCTGGCACACCGGATCGGCGAGGCAGGCGGTTCCGTGCTCACTAGGGCAAGGGTGATTAGAGTTGACGAGCGCTCTTCCGAAGTGATCATACAGACTACCAGATGCGATTTTCGGGCTCGGTATGCCGTGAACTGCGCAGGACTTTACTCTGATCATATCGTGCGGCTGAGTGGACAACAACCACCTGCCCAAATCATCCCGTTTCGCGGGGAATACTATATGCTGACACCAGATGCGCACCATCTCTGCCGCAACCTGATATACCCCGTGCCTGATCCCCGCTTCCCCTTTCTCGGGGTGCATTTCTCACGCACCATTGAGGGAGAGGTCGAGTGCGGACCCAATGCCGTGCTGGCATTTGCGCGGGAAGGCTACAGCAAAGCCGCGGTGAACCTCGGCGAGCTCTGGCAAACGTTAAGCTATCCCGGCTTCCGCCGGCTAGCAAGACGTCACTGGCGGATGGCGCTGGCGGAAGGTTGGAGGTCATTGCACAAGCGCGCCTTTGTCAAAGCACTTCAGCGGCTGGTACCGGAGGTTCGGGCAGAGCAGCTGGTGCCTGCTCCGGCAGGTGTGCGCGCGCAGGCGGTGGCACCTGACGGTACATTGCTGGATGACTTCGTGTGGATAGACACCGCGCGCATGGTGCACGTAGTCAATGCACCCTCTCCCGCTGCAACCGCGTCGCTCGCTATGGCTGAGCGTATTGTGCAGCGGCTATCGAGGAGGTTCTAGCCATGCGCGCTGCTTTCGCGGTCCTGTGGATCGGTCTTATCGTTCTGCCGATGAAGGCTGACGACATCACTGCTGTGACCGCACCGGAAAACCTGCTGGTGCTGGCGGGCTATGCTGAAGGTCTTTCCCTCCTGAGTAACCGCGTGTGGAGTACGGACGACTTGCTTCAGATGACGGACACCCTGCCCGTGGAAAGGCGCCATCCCCTGCGCCGGCTTCTGCTGGGCAACCCGGAACCCGAAGCGAAAAGCATTCATGGCTTCGCCTTTCTCACCGCGGAAGACGCGCCGCGCTTGGCATGGCGCATCGGTGGGATAGCCTCGCTGAGCACGGAAGCCGACTTCGTCTTCACTCTGGATACAGCACGTTCACTCTACGAGCAGCGCCCGATTCTCTCGTGGATAGACACCGCGCAGGTGCGCCTCTACACCTCGCTCGGCGAATGGCGCATCGGGCAGGCACCACTGCGCTGGGGAGGCGGTTACTCCGGCGCGATGCTCCTGTCGGATACGGCACCGCCCCTGCCGCACGTCAGTTACCAGAAAGATTGGCATCTGGGAAGATGGCTGGGCACCTGGCGGTTTCAGCAGATAGTGGCGATGTTCGAGGAAGATGGGTCGCAGCGCTACGTGATGGCGCGTCGTCTGAGCCGAGACCTCTCGAACCGGTGGCATCTTTCTTTCTCCGAAGCGTTCAAGTCCAGCAAATTGCCTCAGGGAGCCGCTGCGCTGGTGACCCCTTTCTATCTCTATCAGTACGCCACCATGTGGTGGTACTATGACGGAAAGGACGAGTGGTTCAACTACCTCGCCGACATACAGTTGCAATACCGTTTCGGCCAGCAGCAGGTGTATCTGGAGTTGCTGCTGGACGACCTTCAGGCACCGCGCTGGCTCACGAGGTTTCGTTACCGTACGCCACGCAAATCGGGAGTGTTGCTGGGCTACCATCATACATTCCCTCACAACGCACGCATTACCATCGAAATCGCACACACTGACGGCAACCCGGGCGGCGGAGTATACAGCTATAAAGACCCCCGTAACCGCTGGCGCTACCGCGACTCCGTGCTGGGACATCCAGTGGGAACCAACCGCGACATGCTGTGGATACGCCTCGATACCCCTCTTGGCAGACGGGGATACCTCGCCATCGAGCATGCCAACACCCGTCTGGCGAACGCCTCCCCTGAGGTGCCGGTAGGCAGAGAGTGGACAGTGTACGCATACTACCTGTTGGATGATGCCCTCTTCGCCGGGGTAAGGCTCCAGCGCCACGAGAACAGAGACAGCACCGACACACGATGGCTTCTTCAGGTCGGTCAACTGTTCTGATAGCAGCGGTCGGATGTTATCTCAACGACAAAAACAGCATTCTTGCCAGATTTCGCTTGGCTCACCGACAAGCACTTGACTCCAACCGACACATTCCTCTAAAATCATTCTAACGTTTTGACTGAGTGTCACATTTCGGTTTTTCTTGCAAAGGAGGTTTGTCAATGAGAGGGTTCGCACTGGTCGTTGCACTCATGGCGCTGGTGGTGCCGGTGTTCGCGGGTATTCCCGATGTGGAACCGCTGAACAACACACTGGCGGGCGCTGCGCCAAGTCTCAACTACCCCACACCTTGGGCAGATGTTGGAGTCCTGAGACTGACGCCAAACGACACCGATTTCATCCGAATCTGGCTCGATGCGGGTCACTTCATCTCCGCAGTGACCCACCCGATGGATGACCTGACCGACCCCGACACGGTGATGGCTCTGTTCGACGGGGTGAGCTCGACGGCTCTCGTGTGGAACGATGACGGCGGCGCCGGTTGGGGCTCGGTGATCCGGTGGCAGTCGCCGACCTCAGGCTGGTATTACCTCGCTATCACCGGCTGGCACGGAAGCGCCAACCAGAACCTGCTCAGCTACTATCAGGGAGCCACCCATTCCCAAGACGGTCCCTACATGCTCACTATCGGCGTTTCGCCCGTGCCTGAACCTGCCAGTCTGTTTGCACTCGGTATGGGCGTGGCAGGGCTAGCTGCCGCGCGCAGACGGCGAAAATAGGCAAGGACATCCGCTAATACGATGTAATCTGCACGAGGGTCACAGCAACCGTGACCCTCTTTCTTTACGTGCCGTACAGCCTGTCGCCAAAGTCGCCGATGCCGGGAAGGATGTACTTTGCCGGGTTCAGCTCTCTGTCCAGCGCGGCGGCATAGATGGGCACGTCGGGATGGTGCTTCGTTATACGCTCCACTCCTTCTGGCGCCGCCACAATGCACACCAGAATCATCGCCTCTGCGCCGCGACTGCGAATCGCTGCCAGCGCCTGATCCACCGAACCGCCAGTAGCCAGCATCGGATCAATGAGCAGAACGGTGCGCCCCTCTACCGGCGGCAGTTTCAGGTAGTACGAGTTCGCTACGGCAGTGGCGTGGTCGCGCTCCATGCCAATGTAGCCCACCGAGACATCCGGGTAAAGGTCTACCACCGCCTCCAGCATCCCCAGTCCCGCCCGCAGAATAGGCACCACGACCAGTCTTGTGCTGAGCACGGTACCCTGCGTCTCCTCCAGCGGTGTTTCCACCGCAACTGACTCCACTGAAAGGCTCCGGGTGGCTTCGATCGCCAGAATAGTGGTCAGCTTGCGGGTCAAGGAACGGAAGACTTCAGGGGGAGTATGTTTGTTGCGCAGTTGGGTCAACAGGTGCTGAGCCAGCGGGTGGTCCACCACGTGCAGATTACTCATCCAGTTCCTCCTTTTTCGCTCGCAACCAGCGAATGATTGCCAGCATGTCTTCTGGCGGTTCGCATTCGAACTGCATGTCCTGTCCCGTAATCGGGTGGCTGAAGATCAGACGATAAGCGTGTAGAGCCTGCCCTCCCATGCGTTCGATCAGCTCCTCCAGAGCGCGTGCCTCCGCCTTCCTCCAGCCATACTGAGACGCCGACCGTCCGACTCCATACACCGGGTCACCGACTACGGGATGTCCCACAAACGCCGTGTGCACACGCACCTGATGGGTTCTGCCGGTGTGCAGGCGAGCCTCCAGCACAGAACACACGCGCAAGTCCTCTTTCAGCTCCAGCTCGGTTACTGCCGGACGAGCGTTTGGGTCGTGCAGAGGAGCTTTCACACTCATGCGCGTGCGGTCGCTCTCACTGCGCCCTATCGGTGCATCCACCATGGCTCGCCGAAATCGCGGCACCCCCCACACCAGCGCCAGATAACGCCTTTCCACCAGCCTGCGCTGGATCTGTTCAGCAAGAGCATGATGCGCGGCATCCGTCAGGGCAATCAGTATCAAGCCGGTGGTGTCTTTGTCCAGCCGATGCACGATGCCCGGTCGCTCCGGCGCGCCTACGCTGGACAATCTTCCGAAACACGCCAGTGCCGCGTTTACCAGCGTGCCGTTCTCGGCGCCGGGCGCCGGATGTGTGACCATGCCGCGAGGCTTGTTCACCACCGCCAGATGCTCGTCTTCGTAAAGCACATGCAGGGGTATCTGTTCGGGTCGAGGTTCGACGGGAGGCGGCGCAGGCGGTTCGGCGTACACCTCGTCATCTGTGTTCAGGCGCAGGTTGGGTTTGGCTGGCTTGCCGTTGACCTCCACCATACCCGCTTCGATCCATCGCTGTATCTGCGCGCGCGATACCTCTGGCAGGCGCTGGGCAAGAAATATGTCCAGCCGAACGCCCTCGTCCTCAGGAGAGACGTGATACAGAACCACATGCTCTTCCGAAAGTTCCATCTCATCCCCATTATATCACGGCTCGAATCGTTTCGGGCTTCCGCAAACGCTCAATCCGCCGGTAAGCACGTGCTGGAAAGCCGACTCGCCCGCACCCACTGGATGCCGCCAGCAACCACCATCACAATACTCACCCACTGCGCATCCGATAGCCCCAGAGCCAGCACAGATGAGGTAGCGCCAATACGCCAGAACTCGACCACGAAACGATACACGCCGTACAGGGTCAGATACGCCCAGAACACCTTGCCCATGCAATGCGGCGGTCTCTGCATCCGCGCGAGCAGGGCGAAAATGAGCAGATTGGAAAGTGAGGCGTAGATTTGGGTGGGATGGCTGGGGGGAGTATGCACGTGCGGATCGAACGGGTCCTGAAAGGAACACGCCCACGGCAGTTCGGTTGGCACACCGTAGCAACAGCCCCCCAGGAAACACCCGATGCGACCTATCGCATAAGCCAGCGCCACTCCCGGCGCCAGCACGTCTGCCAGCTGCAGGAACGGAATCCCCCAACGACGCGCCAGCAGCGCCACCGCCAGTCCCCCACCGATCACCGCGCCGTGAAAGGACAAGCCACCTTCCCAGAAGTAGAGCACACGAACCGGTTGCCGGGCGAAGCTGCTCCAGTCCAGCGCAACAAACACGAGGCGCGAACCGACTATCCCCGCCAGCGCGGTGAACAGCACAAAGTCCAGTATCCCTTCCGGGTCGATCCCGTAACGGGATGCGACGCGCATCGCCCACCACACCGCCAGCACAAATCCGACCAGTATCATCACGCCATACGAGCGCACTTCGAACGAGCCAATCTGGATGAGCACCGGATGCATCGGTTGTGCCTGATCGTCCTCGCTTTCGCCGCAAATACCCTGAAGAATTATACCACCGCTCCAGATAGCAGTCTTCCCTAAAGAGGATATCAAGGTCTGTTTTGTAGAATAAATCCGATGGAGTGGCGAGAGAATGTGCTGCGTCACTATCCCTCACACAGGAGGTACCGACATGCGTACACGGAGATGGATGCTGCTCTCCTCAGTGATGCTGGTGACAATCGCCTGGGCGGTAACCGCGAGCCTTCAGCCCGAGACGCCCACCACCGTCGCTACCGCGGAGGCGCAGGAACAGTGCGCCGACTGCCACCCGGAGGTTGCCGAGCCGTTCAAGAAGAACGCACATGCAGGGCTGAACTGCTCACAGTGTCATCCCAATGCGCTGGCGCACCAGAACGCGGACGATCCGACCGCGGTGTTACCTGTGGTGGACTTTCGTTCGGAGACCTGCGGTTCGTGCCACAGATTTCAGTATGAAACTTACATGACCAGCGAACCAGGCACAGCGGGCGAGTTTGGCGGCACTCCTGCAGACCCGACGGAGCATCCCAAGACCAAAGACTTCCCCCTCTACAACAAGATTGTGGCAGGGCACGGTTTTACCCGTGAATACAACGAGGAACGCTCCCATCGTTACATCCTGCGTGACCACATCGACATCAAGCGAGGCAAGAACCTCGCCTGCCTGAATTGCAAGTCCACACAGGTTGCCTACTACTGGGGCAAGGACTGGAAGGGACTGGAGCTGACCAACGACGGCGACGTGGTGGCGAAGTGGCAGGAGGCGATCAACCGCATTCCAAAGGAGATGCAGGACAACGGTGTATCCTGTGCACACTGCCATAACCCGCACACGGCGCAACTGCAGATCATCAACAGGGGTCTGCTGAACGCCATCGAGCGCCGCGGCGTGAACCCCTACTGGAAGGAGCGCAACGTCAACAGTTTCGCCCGGGCAGACAAACAGCACAAGGAGACACTCGTGTGTGCGCAATGCCACGTGGAGTACGTCTGCGGACCCGGCGCCGACAAGAAAACACGCTTCGAGTTCAGCTGGCGCAAAGCGCGAGACCTGGAAGATTACTACAAAGAGCGCCACAACTACCAGCAGGACTGGATTCACGAAATCATCAAGGAGCCTCTGGTCAAGAGCCAGCACCCCGAAGTAGAGACCTTCTGGGAGAGCAAGTACGAGCGTGCGGGTGCCTCCTGCGTGACGTGCCACATGCCTAAGGTCGCGGTGAATGGTCGGTGGCTCACCTCGCACTGGGTGGTGTCGCCTCTACGCTACATAGACAGGTACGTGAAAGGCGAGAAGCTGGGCGCCTATCCGTGCGCGCAGTGCCACAATGTCGCTCCCAAGGTGCTTCGTGAACAGGTGCTGAGGGTTCAGCGCCATGTCAACGAGGCGCAAAAGCGCGTGCAGCAGGCACTGAGCGACAGCATCGACGCCATTGCCGCGGCGAAACAAGCCCGAGCCGACGGAAAACAGGTGAACGAAGAGAGCCTGAAGAAGGCGGTGCAACTGCATCAAAAGGCGCACGTACGCTGGGAGAACCTGGTGGTCTCGGAGAACAGCATGGGCTTCCACAACCCGGAAGAGGTGATGAAGGAGCTCAACGAGGCGCTGGACTATGCCCGCCAGGCACAGATGCTGGCAACGCAGGCTGCGCGGTGACAAGAGGTTAGTCAGAACTCGTGGAGGACGAGGAGCCCACGCGGAGCCGTTCCCTGTCATTGCGAGGAGCGCAGCGACGAGGCAATCCCCAGCGCCCCCGTGTCATTGCGAGGAGCGCAGCGACGAGGCAATCCCCAGCGCCCCCGTGTCATTGCGAGGAGCGCAGCGACGAAGCAATCCCCTTCGTATCCCGTAAGCCGCAGGGGATTGCTTCGCCTGCC
>CAKZNX010000429.1 GCA_937132045.1 uncultured bacterium | reverse complement strand
AGGCAGGCGACGCCATTCCCTGCGGTTTACGGTGAGTGGAGGAGATTGCTTCGTCGCTGCGCTCCTCGCAATGACACGGGGGCGGGGGGGAATGCTTCGTCGCTTCGCTCCTCGCAATGACACGGAACGGCTCGGCAGGAGCCTCGCCCTCCAGAGAGCGGTGTCATTGCGAGCCTGCCCTCAAGGAAGGCGAAGCAATCCCCTGCGGTTTACGGTGAGTGGAGGGGATTGCTTCGTCGCGGCGCCCCTCGCAATGACACGGGGCGAGGGAGAACTCTTCGTCGCGGCGCTCCTCGCAATGACACGGAAGACGTGACGGTGAACCTTTACCGCGCTGAGTCGTCAATAATGTACGCAGTGCAGGCGTGGTAAGGGGGCATCGTCGGTTGGAGAAAGCAATGCGATGGGACGACGCTGACGCCGTACTGGTAGCTCGATGCAAAGACAACGACCTGACCGCCTTCGACCAGATTGTCGAGCGCTACCAGCACAGAATCTACGGCTACGTCAGACGGCTCGTCAGCAACGAGACGGATGCGGAGGACATCACGCAGGACGTATTCCTGCGGGCGCTCATGTCGCTGCACAACTTCAGGCAGGAGAGCAGTCTGCAGGTGTGGCTGTTCCGCATTGCGACGAATCGCTGCCGTGACCTGATTCGGCGTCGCCAGCACGAAAAGGGATGGGTTTCCCTGTGGCGCTCACACGAACGCGACGGCAGCACCGACGAGGACATCGCCTGTGACCTGCCGGATACGCGCGATAATCCGGAGCGTCGTCTGCTGCAACAGGAGCTGAGTGATCTGCTGCACGAGGCAATCAACCGTCTGCCCGTTGCCATGCGTGAGGTGCTGGTTTTGCATGACATGGAATCGCTATCCTACGAAGAGATTGCGCAGGCGTTGAGCATCCCCGTCGGCACGGTGAAATCGCGCCTGTTCCATGCCAGGGCAAGGCTGCGCCAGGCGCTGGCAAGTTATGTGAATGGAGAATAGACAATGGAAGCCTGTCGCGAATGGCAAGCGACAATAGTGGACTATGTGGACGGACGCTGTGAGCCTGAAACTGCACACGAGCTGGAAAGTCACATGGCGTCCTGTGAAGCGTGCAGGCGTGCGCTGCAGGCACAGCAGTGGATCAAACAGGAGGTCGCGCAGGTTCCGCCCCAGCACGCTCCGGCTCATCTGTCCCGTCGCATTCGCGACCGCGCACGCACCGCTCGACGCCAGCAGGCGGTGGCTCGCCTGTGGTTACGGGCGTCTTTTGCGCTCACTGCGGTGATCCTGCTGGTGGCGCTGGTATGGTTGCACGGTGTGCGTCAGTCCTCCTCCCGAATCTACCCGGAGGAACCGACCCTTGTACAGGCAATTGTGCAGGAGTACGTGGGCGCTACCGCACACGACGGCTTCAGCGATCCCTCCCTGCAGATGCTGGAGCGTGAAGCACAGTTGAAGAGAGTCCGGGTGGAGTTGGTGTCACAGTGAAACGGCTGATCTTCACCATAGCCATCCTCTGGTTCGGGTGTCTTGGCGCTCTGGCGCAGACGCCGATGGAATGGCTCGAACGCATGGCTCGCGCTGAGCGCACGGTGGCGCTGGAGGGTGTGCGGGTGACGCAGTTTTTCCTGCCTGAACCTCTGCCGCCGGTGCGAGAATACATCGTCCGCCTGGGGGTGCGTTATCGGGTGGAGTATCTACAGCCAACTCCCCGGCGCGGTGAAGTGCTGATTGACGATGGACTGCAGAGGTTTCACTACTTGCCGCGCCAGAAAAAGGTGCAGATACTGCCCTCCGATCAGCCGCAGACTCTGCGCCGTCGGCAGGACATGCTGGATCGCCTGCGCCGACGGGAACTGCTTCTGACGGTGAGGGATGCCGAGCCGATCGCGGGGCGCCATTCGGTTCTGCTGGAAGCCACCACTGCGGACAGGAAGCCCCTCCGACGCTGGTGGATAGACCGCGAACACGGGGTTATCCTGCGGATGGAAGAGCTCACACCGCGCGGCGAGGTTCGGATGCGCAGTGAGTACATCCGGCTGACCGCGCCCACCGAGGTTCCGCCGGAGCGCTTCGAACCACGCTTCCCCAGGCAGGCGGTTCAACAGAACATCCTGCCACCCGCGCGGGTGTTCAACAGCGTATCGGATGCACAGCCGTTCGTGCCGTTCACCATCCGACAACCTCGCGAGCTGCCCAGGGGTTTTCGCCTGCTGGAGGTGCGAGTGCGCCCCGTACGGATGCGTCCGCTCGTTAGCCTGCACTACACCGACGAGGTCTCCTCGTTGTTGCTGTTCCAGACGCGCCTGCCCCTGCGTCCAGATGCTCCGTTCCTGCGCACTCTGGCACCATTGTCAACCCGGGTGGACGTATGGAGCGAGGGCGACGTAAACTTTGCGCTATTGGGAAACGCCCCTCCCGCCGCCTTCGACCAGATGCGCAGGGCGCTGAGGTAACCCACTACGACTGTTCGCGTGCTTCCGCTACCTCTGCGAAGTTGCGCCAGGTCGCCTGCAAGCCCTGACGTACACCCTGCACGCCCAGCACGAAAGCGACCAGCCCGCCGGTCAGCCACGCTGTCTGCCAGAGCAACAGACCACCCAGCGCGAACAATCCGCCGTAGATCATCAGCGCGCCGCCAAACCAGCCAGCCAGCCAACCCCAGCCTACGCGCGTTGGTATCGCGCCAGCCTCTGCAGGAATGTCTCCCCACCAGCCCGGCGGTCGGACGCGACGGTAAAACTCCACCAGCCTTTCGCGCGAGGAGGGAGTGGTGAGGAAGGTCACTGCCAGCCACACCACCTGCGTCAGCCCCACGATAATCATCAGGCGGTAGGGAAAGCCCTCCTTCTCGATGAGCATGTTGAAGGGCGCCATGCCAATCCAGCCGAGCACGTGAATGACGGTGTTCGCCAGCAGAGCGGTAAGCATCGCGCTCAGTTCGCTCCACGCGCTTACCCGCCACCACAGCCACCGCAGCACCGACACCGTGCCGATACCCGCATTCAATCCGGCGAGCAGCATCCACGCTTTGCTGATCTCCTGCGTGATCAGCGACACCCCCACACCGAGCGCCAGAATCACAGTGGTGGCGATTCTACCCATCAGCACGTAGTGGCGGTCGGAGGCATCTTTGCGGATGTAGGCACGGTAGAAGTCGTTGGTCAGGTAGCTGGCTGCCCAGTTCATCTGCGTGTCCATCGTGCTCATGAACGCCGCCAGCAGCGACGCGACCATAATGCCCAGAATGCCTGCTGGCAGGAGTCTTCCCATCAGCATCGGGTAAGCCGCCTCCTCGCCGCCGCGAGCAGCAGGGATCGCTTCCGGGATCAGGATGAGCGACGCCAGCCCAACCAGAAGCCACCACCACGGACGGATGACGTAATGCGCGAAGGCAAACCACAGGAACGCCAGCGTCGCGTGGCGCTCGTCGCGGGTGGAGAGGATACGCTGGGCGATGTAGCCCTCGCCGTCGGGACGCCCAACCGCCCACCATTGCAACAGCACATAGGTGAGGAACGCTACCCACAGCTCGCGCATCTCCGGCGTGGGCACAATAGCCAGCCGCTCCAGCAGACCACGCTCCGCCAGCTGACTGACCAGCGACGTGCCTCCCCCTACTGCCTGCAACGCCGAGATGCCCAGCCACACCGCGCCCGTCACCGCCAGCACGAATTGCACGATGTCTGTCACAATCACTCCCCAGAGCCCGGCGCTCAGCGTGTAGATGAAGGCTACCGTAATCAGCACAGCCAGCGTTTCCCAGGGCTCCCAGCCGAACGTTGCCTGCACAATCTTCGTCGCGCCCAGAATCACCCATCCCATCACAATGGAGTTGTAAATGAGTGACGAATAGAGCACGCGGAACCCTCGCAGAAAGTGCGCCGCCTTGCCATCATAACGCAGCCGGATGAACTCGAGGTCGGTCAAAACCCCACTGCGCCGCCAGAGAGGTGCGAACAGGAAGGTGCCAAGCATGTTGGCGAATACCCCGTTCCACCAGAACCAGTTGCCCGCTACACCCTGTGTGCGCACCAGCCCGCTGACCGCCAGAGGCGTGTCTGCCGCGAAGGTGGTCGCAACCATGCTGGTGCCAGCCAGCCACCAGGGCAGAGTGCGCCCTGCCGCGAAGTAATCTGCCAGGCTCTTGGATGCCCGCTTGCCCAGCAACACGCCTATGACAAGTGCAAACACCAGATAGGCGACAATGATAACGTAGTCTATCGTGGTTACGTGAACGGTTGGTTCCATCGCCCTCCCCTTTTGCCGGTCGTGTGCGTACCGATTCTGTTTGCTGAAAGCACTGGCGTACCCTGCCTGTGCCAGCGGGCGTATCGGTCTTGCCTTCCGCTTGGTGCCGTGCTATACTTTTGTAAAGAATATGCCCGGGTGGCGAAATCGGTAGACGCACGGGACTTAAAATCCCGGGCCGGAAGGCGTGCGGGTTCGAGTCCCGCCCCGGGCACGGGTGCACGAGATTTCGCTGAGGAGGACCCATGCCACAACCCGACGCACGAGATGCCGTCGTCATGGAACCACCTGTTAAGACGGTAGACCCCCTTACCCAGGCAGAGCAGCTGCTGGAGCGCGCCGCTCAGCTCGATCCATTCCAACCACAGACGGAGGCTCAAACACAGATGGCTCGCGCAGATCAGTTCGACGTGGATGTCACTTTCATCGGTGCTGGACCGGGAGGATACGTGGGAGCGATTCGCGCCGCTCAGCTTGGAGGACGCGTGGTGTGCATCGAGAAAGAATATCTGGGAGGATGCTGCTTGAACTGGGGATGCATCCCGACCAAGTCGATGATCGCCGCGGTCGAGCGGTTCCATCAGGTGAAACACGCCGACGCTTTCGGCATCAGCACCGGCGAAGTGGGCATTGACTTCTCCAAACTGATGGCTCATAAAGACAAGGTGGTATCCACCCTGCGCAACGGGATTGCCAGCCTGTTCAAAAAGAACGGCGTGCGTCACGTGCAGGGAACAGGACGAATCGCGGGGCACCACACCGTGGAGGTGCTTTTGCCTGACGGCTCCACCGAGACCATCCGCACCCGTACAGTCGTGCTTGCCACCGGCTCTGCGCCCGTGAAACTGCCCATACCGGGTCTGGAGGGCGAGGGCATCTGGACGAGCGATGACGCCGTCTCTGCCACTGCGGTGCCGCCACGCCTGTTGATTATCGGGGCGGGAGCCATTGGCTGTGAGTTCGGCTATATCTACAACGGGCTGGGTTCCAAAGTGACCGTGGTGGAAATCATGCCACAGATACTACCTCTGGAAGACGCGGACATCGCCGCGGAGCTTCAGCGCAGTCTCACGCGCCAGGGCATTCGCTTCCTGCTGAACTCGCGCGTGAAAGAGGTACAGCACGGCAAGAACGGTGTGAAGCAGGTGGTGGTACAGACGGAGAAAGGCGACGAGAGCATCGAGTGCGACGTGGTGCTGGTGGCAGTGGGACGCAAGGCGGTGCTGGACGGGCTGGGGCTGGAAACGGTGAACGTGAAGACGCACGAGAAAGGCATCGCCGTCAACGATAAAATGGAGACCAGTGTGCCCGGTATCTATGCGATTGGCGATGTGACGGGACGCATTCAGCTGGCGCACGTGGCGTCGATGGAGGGCATCGTCGCGGCAAGCAACGCCATGGGCAGAGAGAGACGAATGGACTACCGCGCCGTGCCGAGCTGCGTGTACACGGTGCCGGAAGTGGCGTCGGTGGGTCTGACGGAGAAACAGGCACGCGAGAAGGGATACGACGTGCGTGTGGGTAAATACGCTTTTCGTGGGCTGGGCAAGGCGCTGGCAATGAACGAGCGCGACGGGCTGGCGAAGGTGGTCTCCGAGGCACGCTATGGCGAGATACTGGGAGTGCACATCGTCGGTCCTCATGCCACCGACCTCATCGGCGAGCCGGTGACCGCCATTCAGCTGGAGAGCACCATCGAGGAGATGACCCACACCATCCATGCCCACCCGACCCTGACCGAAGCACTGCTGGAGGCGTTCGAGGACACGGAGAGGATGGCGATACATAAGTAGCGATGGAGAGCGAAGAGCGCAAACAACCCGTCGTACGACGCGCGCTGGTAGTGGGCTTGCGTCTGCCACCGGACATGATGGACCGCGCCGAGTACATCGCCGCACTGTCCGGGGCTTCGTTGAAAGGGGTGTTTCGCCGCTGGATCAACCACGAGCTGCAACGCGACCCGCGATGGAGCTCCGGCGTGCTGGAATGGAACGCACAGACCGCTCAGCAGGCGCCTGCCTGTTCAGCCGTGTATCGCTTCCGGGACGAGCAGTATCAGGTGCTGTATGTGGGCTTCGAGCCGAGCAACCTCAGGCAGAGGCTCGTGGAACACTGGAACAAACAGGACGTGCCCGAAGCCCGCTACGTCAGCTACCTGCCGGTGACCAGCATCGCGAAGGGCAAAGAGGTGGAAAAGCGGCTGATTGCCCGCACCAAGCCGGCATACCAGACCGCGAAAGACGAAACCGGCGAGGAAGATGATTCCGATGAAGCATAGAATGGCGGAGGAGATGACAGGGTGAGAGTGGCTCAGTTCTTACTGATCATCGGTGTGCTGGCACTGCTCAGCGCATGTGCGAAAAAGGCGGATGAACCCAGCACGGGCGGTGCGCCGTCCGCCACAAAACGTCTGCGTGCCGCCATGGTGACCGATATCGCAGGCATCGGCGACCGCTCGTTCAACGAGTCAGCCTGGCGTGGACTGCAACGCGCCGAGAAGGAGCTGGGCGCGGAGGTGCGGTACCTGGAGTCCGCCAAACTGCCCGACTACGAGCAGAACCTGCGCCTGCTAGCTCAGCAGAAGTACGATGTGGTGGTCGCCGTCGGCTTCGCGATGGAAGATGCGCTTAAGAAGGTGGCTCCACAGTTCCCCAACACCATCTTCGCCATCGTAGATGGCAACGCGCCCGACCTGCCGAACTGCGTATCGCTGAAGTTCCGCGAGCACGAAGGCTCGTTCCTGGTAGGGGCGCTGGCAGGAGCTATGACGAAAACCGGCACCGTCGGCTTCGTGGGCGGTATGGAGATACCCCTGATCAAGAAGTTCGAGGCGGGCTACCGCGCTGGCGTGATGACCACCAACCCGAAGGCGAAAGTGCTGGTGGGCTACACCGGCAACTGGACAGACACCAGCAAGGGCAAGGAACTGGCGCTGTCCCAGTACGAGCGCGGGGCAGATATCGTGTATCACGCCTCCGGACAGTGTGGGTTGGGAGTGATCGAAGCGGCAAAACAGCGTGGCAAAGGGCACTTCGCGATTGGCGTGGACTCCGATCAGGACTACATCGCGCCCGGATTTGTGCTGACCAGCATGATCAAGGGCGTGGATAACGCGGTATTTGGCGTGTGCAAAGCGGTCGCGGAGGGCACATTCCAACCCGGCACGTTAGACCTGGGCATTAAGGAGAACGGCGTCGGCATCAGCCCGATGAAATACACCAAACCGCTGGTACCTGCGGAGGTGCTGGATAAAATCGAGAACCTTCGGCAGATGATTGCGGACGGCAAGCTTCAGGTGCCTCAGAGCGAGGAGGAGCTGCGCACATTCCAGCCCCCTGCCCTGCCGTAGGTGTACAGCATGAGCATACCCAGATACTTACCCCACTATACCTACGACGATTACATCCACTGGGAAGGACGGTGGGAACTCATTCAAGGCATCCCCTTCGAGATGAGTCCCCAGCCGTCCATTGCACGCCAGCGCGTTTCTCAGCGCATTGCAGCGGAGCTCGCGCGGGCGTTGGAGGGATGCGACCACCGCTGGGCTCTGCTACCGGTACACTGGAAAATCTCGGAAGACACCGTCGTTCAGCCCGACAACCCGGTGGCCTGCGGGGAGGTCTCGGGTGCCTGCCTCGACAGACCGCCCGTGCTCATCTTCGAGGTGCTGTCCCCATCCACCGAACAGAAAGACCGCATGGTCAAGACGGAGCTCTACGCGGAACAGGGAGTCAAATATACTGTGCTGGTGAACCCGGAGACACGGCAAGCGGAAATCGTGCCACTGCAGGACGACCACTACCTGCTGATGTCGTCTGCTCACACCGAAACATGGCAGTTTACTCTGAACAATCGCTGTATGGAAATGGACTTTGCGCGGATATGGGATTAGACAAACACTATCTTAACAGTAGTGCGTATAATACTACAGGCAGAGAGTTCTGCAGAGGCGATGAGGCATGATAGTTGAAGCTCGTCAGGACACCGTAAACCTGCTGGGGGCGTTGACCAAAAACCACTGGCAGACCATCAAGGCAGCAGCGAACCTGTTGCTGAAACGCAACCCGGCAGGCATTATCATCAACTGCGCAGGCATCACCGAATGCACGGAGGAGGGCGCGGAGACCTTCGCAGACGCGCAGGCGTACATTCAGAGGCATGGCGCGCGCATCGTGCTGTGTGATATTCCAGAGCACGTGATGGAGGTTCTGCGGCGCGTTCCGGGTGTGCGTTCGCAGCTGCCGGTTGCCTGCACCATGGCGCAGGCGCGTGCCTCACTGGGATTGCCCTGCGCCTACGAGGGCACCGAGATAGGCACCGAGAAGGTGGTGCTTCTGCCCGTGTGGGAGGGTATCAACGCGGAGTATGCGGCTCAGCACGCACTGCACATGACCAGAGACCAGCACGCCGTTCTGCACATCGTCTACATTCTGCTGGTGCCGC
Source organism: uncultured bacterium (assembly GCA_937132045.1). Taxonomy (GTDB): domain Bacteria; phylum Armatimonadota; class HRBIN16; order HRBIN16; family HRBIN16; genus HRBIN16. The sequence goes on along the minus strand of CAKZNX010000429.1, from coordinate 1,246 downwards.
AGAAACTGGCTCTCAGCACCCCCATGCCCGAACAGGAAGCCACCGCGCACCGCACGCTGACAGAGCTGGAAACCATGGCGAGACGCGCCCGCGTGAAGGTCGAGAAGCGAGTGGAACGCTGTCGCGATCTGGCGCGAGGCATCGTGGTGGCAGCAGAGCAGGAGCGCGCCAGCCAGCTCATTCTGGGAATCACTCCGGGCGATGCAACCGCTACCGATGGACTGTTGAGCACCGTCCTGCAGAAGGCGCCGTGTGAGGTGCTGGTGGTGCGTGCGCCCGCTGCGGCGGTGACTGCGACACAGTAGGAGCCTGTTACTTCCTGCCTCTCACCAGCGGTAGCACCTGCATGTGGCGCTTGTCGAACACCGCCACCTCGCGAAAGCCGATGTCCCACGCCATCTGCACGGCGTCCAGATAGCGATACGCCAGTTCGTCGGGATGGTGCGCATCCGAGCCGAAGGTGATCAACCGTCCGCCGCGCTCATAATACCACTGCAGGGTCTGTCGGCACGGATAGAAGTCGCGGGCGTCCTGGCGCAGACCGGCGGTGTTCACCTCCAGCACGATGCTCTTCTCTACCATCAGGTCAAACAGCGTAAACAGCAGGTCGCGATAGGGTTCAGGGGCAAAAGCTCCGAAACAGGGCACTCCGCGCCGCTTGGCGTACTCCAGATGCCCCACGATATCGATGAGCCCGCTCTGCACCGAATAGAACACCTCTTCGTAGTAGCGGGCATACGCCTCCTGTGCGGTGGGGAACCGCTGCAGATAGTCGTCGGTCATCAACATCAGGGCATCCACGTAGTGCACGCATCCCAGCACGTAGTCGAACGGATACTGGCTGAGCCACACACGCACCTCCGGCTCGAACCAGCGCTGGTAGTCGATCTCCACCCCTGCACGGATACGCAGTCGCCCCCGAAACAGGTCGCGCACGTAGGCGATGTCGTCCATGAACAGGTCATAGTCGAAGTAGTCCACTACGGGGTCGTTGGGGTCAAAGTCCTTGTGTTCGGTAAAACCGATTTCGTCCAGTCCCAGAGCCATCGCCCGGGCGCAGTGCTCCAGCATGGTTGCCCGCCCGTCGTGTGAGAGGAAGGTGTGCACCTGATAATCTACCCTGATATATTCCTGACGACTATTCCAGCCCACCGATGCTAACCCCTTCCAGGTCCACCACACGCCATTTCTCAGTCGGTATGAGAAGCCACTTGCGGGCAGGCTCCTTGCGCAATATCAGCTGGAT
>CAKZNX010000428.1 GCA_937132045.1 uncultured bacterium | reverse complement strand
CCCCGGCGCAGTGGAAAGCAGAACTGAAGGAGAACGCCCTGCAGGTGACCTGCGACGGCAGGCTGGTAACGCGCTATGTATTCTCCGGGGCAGTCAAACCGTATCTCTACCCGATTCACGCCCCAACAGGGGTGCCGATGACCCGCGCCTACCCGATGGAACAGCGCGAGGGCGAATCCACCGACCATCCACACCAGAAGTCCTTCTGGTTCACCCACGGCGACGTCAACGGTGCGGACTTCTGGGTCGAGGGTGAGAATAGAGGGCGCATCGTGCATCGCGAGTTCTCCGACTTTGCAGGGGGGCGTGTGGGAGCATTCATCGTCACCCGCAACGAGTGGCGCTCTGCGCAGGGGCAGACCGTGTGCACCGATACCCGTGAAGTGTGCATCTACGACATGGGCGACTTGCGTGTTATCGACTTCACTGTGACCGTTCGTGCTGGGGACCAGCCACTGCGCTTCGGCGACACCAAGGAGGGTACATTCGGCATCCGTATCCCCACCAGTATGGAGCTGCGCCACGGCAAGGGCGCGATCCTGACTTCGGCGGGAAAGCGCGACAAGGAAGCGTGGGGAACCCGTGCCACATGGTGCCAGTACAGCGGCGACATCGGCGGTGAGGTATACAGCATCTCTGTTTTCGACCATCCGAGCAACCCCCACCACCCCACCCACTGGCACGTGCGCGACTATGGGCTGTTTGCCGCCAACCCGTTCGGGTGGCGCGACTTTCAAAACAACCCGAACACAGACGGCAGTTTCACCATACCCGCAGGCGCACAGCAGAGCTTCCGCTACCGGGTAGTATTCAGCAAGGGAGCAGTGCCTGCCGAACGGCTCGATGCGCTGTATCAGGCGTTTGCCGCGCCTCCAGCGGTGGAAGTCAATCCCTAACATCACTACTTTTCAGGGCGGGCGCATATCGGGTATACTTTGCTTGGAGAAGCAATGACATGGCAAATTGAGCTCCGGCGAGTAGGCAAGGTGTTCAACGACCGCCCGGTCTTGCGGGGCATCTCGGCGAGTGTGTGTTCTCCCGGAGCGTGGACCATACTGGGACCGAACGGCAGCGGCAAAAGCACCCTGCTGAGGATTATCGCCGGACTGTTGACGCCGACGGACGGCGAGGTGCTGTACCTTCGCAATGGAGAACGGTTGAACGCCCAGCAGCGGCGACAGGCGGTGGGCATGGTGGCACCGGACATCGCCCTGTACCGCCCGTTGACCGCGCTGGAAAACTTGCGCTTTCTCGCCCGAGCGCGGGGAATGCACCTGCGCGACCCTCAATTGCTGGAGTTGCTGGAACAGGTGCAGCTGCGCCAGCGAGCACACGACCCGGTGGCGACCTTTTCCACCGGCATGGTGCAGAGGCTGAAGCTGCTGACAGCGCTGGTGCATCGACCGCCGGTGCTGTTGCTGGATGAGCCGGGCAGTAATCTGGATGAGGCGGGCATGGAGTTCATCCGCCTCATCGTGCGTGAGCAGGCGAAGCATGGCATCGTTATCGTCGCTACAAACGACACCCGAGAGATGGACTACGGTGAGCCGCTCATCCGGCTGGGCGCGTGAGGCACAGGCTGTCTTCGCCAAGGACTGCCTGCTGGAGCTGCGTACACGGGTGGCGCTGGGAGCGGTGGTGTTATTTGCGGTCACCTCGGTGGTGGCTGCTGGGTTTGCGCTGGCTCCGCCGTCTGGAGTGGCAGGCGATGTCAAAGCCGCGCTTTTGTGGGTGGTTATCTTCTTTGCCGCGGTGGCGGGGCTATCGCGCGTATTCGTGGTGGAGGAGGAAACGCGCACCGCCGACGCGCTAAGGCTGGCAGTATCGCCGGTGGGTGTGTTTGTGGGCAAACTGGCGTTCAACACGGTGTTGATGTGGGTGCTGTGCGCGTTGACCGTACCGCTGTATCTGGTGTTACTGGAAGCTCCGGTGGTACACTGGGGGCTGTTTGTGGTGGTGACTTTTCTCGGTAGCACGGCGCTAGCGTGTGCAACAACAGCAGTCGCTGCGATTGTAGCAAAAGCCAGTATGCGCGGCGCACTGTTTGGTGTGCTGTCTTTTCCGGTGGCGCTGCCGCCTCTGCTGGTCGCCATTCACGGCACGAAGGCTGCGTGGATGGCTAACGCGGGCTGGCGTGCTGCAATCGGCGATATACAGGTGCTGGTGGGGTTTATGCTGGTCATCGTACCGGCGTCGTTGCTGGTGTTCGAACATATCTGGAGCGACTGAGCGATGAGTACAACAACCAAGGTACTTACGGGGGTCTGGATTGCTGCAGTGACCGTCGCTGCGTTCACGTGGCTTCCTCCTGCGCAGGGCTTCCGCAATCCCGAGTCGGCTCGAATTGTGGTTTTTCACGTCCCCTGTGCTGTACTTACCTTCATCGCGTTTATGGCGAATGCGCTCTACTCGTGGAAGTATCTGCGCTCGCGCAACCCCTTAGCCGACGCGAAGGCGAACATCTCTGCCGAGCTGGGTATGCTTTTCGCGGTGCTGGCAACGGTGACCGGCTCGCTGTTCGCGATGGAGCAATGGGGAAGCCCGTGGAACTGGGACCCGAGAGAGACTTCCATTGTGATGTTGATGCTGGTGTATGCTGCCTACTTCGTGTTGAGGGGCTCCGTGGAGGAGAAGAGCAAGCGCGCCCGTCTGTCGGCGGCGTATGCTCTGCTGGCGTTTCCTGCCATGGTCTTTCTGATATGGATATTCCCGCGCATTGTGGAGTCCCTGCATCCTACCAACACGCTCTTCTCGCGCACCGGGCTGGACCCCGCCTATCGCGTCACGCTATGGGGTTTCTTCGCGGGGCTGGTTTCGGTGTATGTGTGGATGTTCCGGCTGCGCTTGCGGGTGGAGCTGGCGGAAGCCAGGCTGCGCGAGCGCCGGCACAGTGAACTCGAAATGGAACCGATAGGAGCACAACCATGAACCCACTGGTCGCTTACATGATCACTCCCCTGCTGGTATGGGCGGGGATTTTCGGCTATCTGCTGTGGCTGGACATGCGCCTGAAGATGCTGGAAAAGCGGCTGGATGAGGAGGCACGCCAATGAAAAAAGCTTACCTGATAGCGTTCGGCTTCATCGCGCTGGGGCTGGTCATGGCGGGCAGGGCGATGATACAGACCATCGTCCCATACGTCTCCGTGGCTCAGGCGCGACAAAGCAGTAACAAGGTGCAGGTGAAGGGACAGCTGGTACACGGGTCGCTGGTGATGGATCACAACCGGATGGAGACCCGTTTTATCATAGAGGATTCGGAAGGTGACCGGCTGCCAGTGATACACCCCAAGCTGGCGCAGGGTAACGTGGAGCAAGCCACCGAGATTGTGGCTATTGGGCGGATGCAAGGGGCTGTATTCGTGGCAGAAAGAATCCTGTACAAGTGCCCTTCCAAGTATCAGGGCAAGGAGATGCAGGAATATCAGGAGAGCTCACAATGAACACAGCAGAATGGGGTCGCTTGATCATATACGTCGGCATGGCTAGCGCGGTAGCCGCGACGGTGCTTTTTGCACTTGCAGCGCGGTCAGAAGGCTGGCTGTTGTGGGCGCGCCGCGCATACGCCCTCGCTGCAGCCAGTGCTGTGGCGGCGTTTGGCATCCTGGTGTCGCTGTGTATGCGCAGCGACTTCCGCGTGGTGTACGTGGCGAACTTCAGCTCCAGCGATCTGCCGTGGTACTACAAGATGTCGTCCGCATGGGCGGGACAGGAAGGCAGCTTTCTGCTGTGGGCGTTCTGGACGGCACTGCTGGGCGTACTGCTCATCCGGCAGCTGAAGCGTTACCAGCCGCTAACGATGGCGGTCTACAGCAGTATCCTCGCCTTCCTGATGGCGATTCTCACCAAACAGTCGCCATTTCTCCTCTACCCGCCCAGTGAAGTGCCCGCGGATGGCATGGGGCTCAACCCGCTCCTGCAGAACTACTGGATGGCAATACACCCTCCGGTCATCTTCATCGGCTTTTCGGCGCTGGCAATCCCCTTCTCGATTGCCGTTGCAGCGCTTCTACGTAAAGACTGGGATGGTTGGGCGCAGATCGCCATGCCCTATGTTCTGCTGTGCTGGGTGACTCTGGGCGCTGGGCTGATTCTCGGTGGCTACTGGGCGTACGTCACGCTCGGCTGGGGCGGCTACTGGGCTTGGGACCCGGTGGAGAACTCGGCGCTGGTGCCCTGGCTCGTGGTCACCGGGCTGGTTCACGGTCTGATTGTCCAGCGCCAGCGGGGCGGACTGCACCGCTCGAACCTTCTGCTGGCGTTGCTGGGTGCGCCGCTGTTCTTCTACGGTACCTACATGACGCGCAGCGGTGCGCTGGCGGAGTCGTCCGTCCATGCCTTCGACGCGCTGGCGAAGGGTGCGCTGGGGCTGGTGGTCGCGATGCTGCTCACCTACACCATCGGCGGGCTGGGGCTGTGGGCGATACGCCTGCGCAGTATCCCCGCGAGGCAAACCGCTGAGGGAGCGCTGTCCCGCGACCTGGCGTTCTCGCTCGGCATTATCGCGCTGGTGGTGATTGCCGGATTAACTCTGGTGGGCGCGTCGATGCCCATCATCTCCCTGCTGGTTACCAAACAGAGCAGCAGTGTGGACATCAGCTACTATCATCTGGCAAACGCACCGTTCGCCTACGTCATCCTTTTGCTGCTGGGGCTGGTACCCTTCCTCACCTGGCGCAAGGTGGACAACAGTGACACGTTCATTCAGCGCATCTCCGGTCCGTGGTATGCCACGCTGGTTCTGGGCTTGGCGATGGCGTTTGCCTCGTACTTCCTCCGCCTGCCGGTGGCGATGGGTGTTTTCTTCCTGATGCTGCTGGCGGTGTTCGCCATCCTGTCGAATGCGGTGCTGGTATGGAAGCTGGCGAAAGGCAACCGCATGAGCCTCGGCGGCTATCTGACACACGTGGGCGTTGGGCTGATGTTGCTGGGCGCAGCGGCAGACAACTTCTACGAGCAGAAAGCGCAGGCTGTGCTGACCAATGGCATCAGTGCGCAGATGTTCGGCTACAAGGTTAGCTACGTCGGTATGACGCACCCTGACGGTGAGATGGGCGACCGCAATGCCGTGCGCCTGAAGTTCGAGCACCTGAAGACCGGCAGGAGCTTCGAAGCACGTCCCATCTACTTCTACGATATGCACAACCCGATGCAGCCCCGGCGCGTGGCTGAGCCACATGTCTACAAGCGCCCGCATTACGACCTGTACATCGCCATCGGCAGCGACGGCGGTGGCGTCATCGAGCGGGTGAAGGACACAGGCAAAACTCTGCCCATCAAGCGCGGCGAAACCAAGAAGATGGATGGCTACACCATCCACTTCAAGAACTTCAAGATCGAGGGCGAGATGGGCGGACCGCACATGCATATCGGCGCGGTGCTCGATGTAGAATATAAGGGAAAGAACACGGAGCTGGTGCCCCACGCGGTGTTTGGCGGCGACCCAGTGCCTGCTAAGTTGCCCGGTGGCGGTGAGGTGGTCATCTTCACCGAGGAGATAAACGCCAACGAACGGCAGGTGGTTCTTCACTTCGTCGGTATGCCCGGGCAAGAGGTTGTGCCCGACCATGTGCTCGTGCCGGTGGAAGTGAAGCGCAAGCCGCTAATTAACCTCGTCTGGCTGGGCACGGTGCTGATGATGCTGGGCGGTGGCATCGCGATGGGACGGCGATTCGCGGAACTGCGTCAGGAGCAGATGGAACCGCTGACCGCACCCGCGCCGGCGGGCAAGACGCCCCGCACCAAGCCAGCTCCGGGCGTGACTGGAGGACATTAGCGCATGGTCTTGAGGCAGCTGCTGAAAAGCAAGATTCACCGCGCTACGATTACCGAAGCCAACGTGGATTACGTTGGAAGTATCACCATCGACGCCGATCTGATGGAGCGAGTAGACCTGCTGCCCGGCGAGCTGGTGCATGTGTGGAACCTGACCAACGGCGAACGTTTTGTGACCTACGCCATCGCCGGTGAGCCGGGCAGCGGTGTCATCTGCATCAACGGGGCGGCAGCACTGAGAGTGTCGGTCGGACACAAGATTATTATCGCTGCATTCGCGCTGACAGACGAGCGCATCACCCCTCGCATCATTCTGGTGGACGATAACAACCGTTTTGTGAAATACCTATAGTTTGAAGGAGGGAACAACGGTTTGCAGGCTCTGTGGATCCTGCTTTTTGTTGCTCTTATCCTGTGGTTCGCGTATCGTGTGTATGGCACATTTCTGGCGCGACGGGTCTTCCAGCTGGATGACGCGCAACCCACTCCAGGGGTGTCTCAGCGCGACGACGTGGACTATGTGCCCACACCGGCACTGGTAGTGTTCGGGCATCACTTCGCGTCAATCGCTGGTCTGGGACCTCTGCTGCGGCAGTGGTGGTCAGCCTGTTGTTCGTGTGGATAGGCGTGCACAATCCCATCACGGGTGTGGTGGGCATGGCGTTCACGCCGGAACGCTGGACCTACCTGCTGATGGCATACGCGTTCGCCGCCTCCGTTCTGCCGGTCTGGCTTCTGCTTCAGCCGCGGGATTATGTGAACTCGTTCCAGCTGTACCTCGGCATGTTCCTGTTGCTGGCGGGCACTACCGTTGGCAATCCGCAAATGGTCGCTCCGGCGGTGAACACCTCAGCCGCTGGGTTACAGCCGCTCTTCCCCATGCTTTTCATCACGGTGGCGTGCGGCGCCGTTTCGGGGTTCCACGCGCTGGTGGCATCTGGCACCACGTCCAAGCAGGTCGCGCGGCAGAGCCACGCGAAACCGGTAGCGTATGGCGGAATGCTCGCCGAGGGTCTGCTGGCGACGCTGGCGCTGGTGGCGGTGGCTGCAGGCATGGGGTCATCTGGCGAGTGGTCGGCACGCTACGCCGACTGGAAGAGCGCCGGTTCGCAGGCTTTGTCCAACTTTGTGCACGGAGCAGGCGCTATCGTCGCTTACACCGGAGTGCCGCTGCATGTGGCGAAGGTGTTTGTGGCTACGGTGGCGATCGGTTTTGCACTCACCACGCTGGATAGCGGTACGAGGCTCATCCGGTATAACGTGCAGGAGCTGGGGCGTGCGTGGCGTCTGTCGGTTCTTCAGCAGCCCCTGCTGGCTACAGCTGTAGCGGTGGGGCTGATCGGCGGCTTTGCGCTGATGCGCTCTCCCGACCCGATCACCGGTCAGTTGAAGCCTCTGGGTTCCATCCTGTGGCAGCTGTTCGGCACGTCCAACCAGTTGCTGGCGGGTCTATCGCTGCTCGTGGTGTCGCTGTATCTGCGCGCGCTGGGACGTTCGGCGGTGTACACGGGAGTGCCGATGGCTTTCATGCTGGTGGTCACCATCACGGCGCTGGGATGGAGTATGCTGGGGTTCTGGAAGCAGGGCAACTCGATGCTGCTAAGCCTTGCGGGTGTCATACTTGTGCTGGCGTTATGGCTGGTGAAAGAGGCGGTGGACACCGTGCGCCAGCCTCAGTTCGTGCGAGAGGCACTGCAGCCGGGCGCCGGCGGACAGTGATAATTGCTCACGAAACACGTATTTTTCGTGGCTTTTTCGGAAAAACCGAGCCTTACCCCTTGCTTTGGTACGAATCTTGCATTATAGTAAGAATGGGTGCGATGTGAAAGGAGGATGAACATGAGGAGAAT
>CAKZNX010000427.1 GCA_937132045.1 uncultured bacterium | reverse complement strand
GTAATCAATACCCAGCGACGATCTCTCATGCGGTTCATCCTCGCCTGTTCCCTCTATATTCTTCCACAAAGCCCCTAACGGTGCTTTTCCGGTGCCACTGTCTGGCTGAGCAGACTGCTGAACAGGCTCATGACAATTGAACCAAACAGCGCGGCGACAGGACCCCGCACGTCAAACTCCGTGAGCAGCTCTCCTGCCAGCCAGAACAGGAAGGCGTTGATAATCAGCCCGAAAAGCCCAAAGGTCAGGCAGTTAAGCGGTAGCGTGAGCATCACCACGATAGGGCGGATGAAGGCGTTGATCAACCCGATGACCAGCGCGGCAATCATCGCCCCCCAGATGCCGGTGACGTGAAGCCCCAATCCCAGCATCTTGCCCAGCCACACTGTCAGCAACAATGCCACAGCGTTCGCAACCCAGCGCACAATTAGCCCGACCACCTTTGCTCCTCCTTATGCAGTTCCGAATAGATAGTCTGCGCCACCGGACGGGTGATGGATGGCACAGCCGCAATCTCTTCGACACTCGCCTCTTTCAATCGTTTCACCGAACCGAAGTGTTTGAGCAGTGCCTGTTTGCGTCGGGGACCCACGCCCGGTATCTCGTCCAGCACCGAGGAGGTACTCCGCTTGATTCGCAGCTTGCGATGGTACTCCACAGCAAACCGATGTGCTTCGTCGCGCACTGCCTGAAGCAGATGCAGGGCAGGCGAATCTTTGGGCAGGACCAGCGGCTCCGAACGCCCCGGCAGGTACACCTCCTCGAACCGCTTCGCCAGACCGATAGCAGGAACCTGCATCCCCACTTCGCGCATCGCATCCAGCGCGGCGTTGAGCTGTCCCTTGCCGCCATCAATCAGCATCAGCTGGGGCAGCTCAGTGAACTTCGGATTGCCCTGTTGCGCCTCCCGCAGGCGACGGATGACCACCTCTCTCATCATGGCGAAGTCGTTAGGCGATTCGGGCAGATACTTGATGCTGAACCGGCGGTAGTCGCTCTTGGATGGCTTGCCCTCCTTCAGCACCACCATCACACCGACCGGGGCAAAGCCCTGAATGTTGGAAATATCGTACGCCTCGATGCGCCGCGGCAACGACGCCAGCCCCAGTGCTTCCTGCAATGCGGTGAGCACCGCCTCCTGCTGTGCCTTTTTCCGCAGCCATTGCTGACGCGCCTGGTTCAGCGCCAGCTCGGCATTGGTCAGCGCCATCTCCAGCAGCTTCTTCTTCCCGCCCCGCTGTGGAGCGTGCAGTTCCACCCGCCCGCCGCGCTTCTGTCTCAGCCACTGTTCGATGATGTGCGCCTCCTCGATGGGTGCGGGAATCAGAATCTCGCTGGGGACGTCCTGCGCCTGATCGTAGTACTGCTTCAGGAACTCCTGCAGTGCCTTGCGCTGGTCCTCTTCCGTGGCTCCGTCTAAAAAGAAGTGCTGTTGCCCAATCAGCTTGCCGCCCCGGATGAAGAACATCTGCACCAGCGCACGCTGTTCATCGGCAGCATAGGCGAGCACATCCTGGTCCACCATCTCGGCGGATACCACCTTCTGCTGGGTGATAACCTGCTCGACCGCGCGAATCTGGTCACGCAGGGCGGCGGCGCGCTCGAACTCCAGTCTTTCGGAAGCCTCCTCCATTTGCCGGTGGAGCGCTTTCAGCAGCTTCTCGTGCCTGCCGCTCAGGAACAACTCCACCTCGCGCACCGTCTCGCGATAGCGTTCGCGGTCTGCCAGTCCCGCACAGGGGGCAGGACATCTGCCCATGTGGTGGTACAGGCACGGCTTGCGAACCGGCTCGCCCGTGAACGCTTCCCCACAGGTGACCAGCGGAAAGAGGCGGTTGAGCAGGTGCATGGTCTGGTATACCGGTCGGCTGCCGGAATAGGGACCGAAGTAGCGGTTGCCGTCGTTCTTCGCGCGGCGTGCCAGCATCAGGCGCGGGAAGGGTTCGGCAGTGGTCAGGCACAGGAAGGGGTATTGCTTGTCGTCGCGCAGGCGGATGTTGTAAGGTGGACGATGACGCTTGATAAGGTTGCACTCCAGCACCAGCGCCTCCAGATCGGTATCCGTGACAATCCACTCGATGTCGGCAATCTTCTCCACGAGGCGGCGGGTCTTGATGGAGTGCTCGGCGCTCTTGTGGAAGTACGAACGCACACGCGGTCGCAGGGACACCGCCTTGCCCACATAGAGCACGGTTCCCTGCGCGTCCTTGAAGATGTAAACGCCCGGCAGCGTGGGGAGCGCCTGCAGTTTTGCATTCAGCGTGTCGTCCACGCTATCATTGTAGCACAAGCGGCACGGCTTTGCTGAGAGATGGATGTCTGCTCAACATCTGATACGCTCTCAGCAAGCCCGCGAAATACCAGCTTCTCGATGTGTGACCCTACCGGTTATCCTTTCTATGGCTTCGTGCCGCTCTTCGACGCAGCGCCACACCAATCAAGCCGCTGCATCCCATGCCAAGCGCCACCAGTGCAGAAGGCTCCGGAATGATGGTGCTGGGACCGGAGGGAACCAGGTAATCCGGGGAGTTCCACTCGTAGGTCAGTCCCAATAGCCACGCTGTCAGGGCAAACCAGACCAGAGATTCTCCTGACAACAGCACCGCGACACCTTCGTCGTCTTCTTCGTTTGAGCCGCTGAGTTGCAGGATGTCCACTGGCGAGCGATCCCGCACGTCCCCAGCGTTTTCCGTTGTGGCAGCGCTAAGAGCAATGTACAGCCCCTGTGCAGACGGTCTGTCCGCCAGCAGCCGTGCGGTAGAGCCAGGACGCGCCCCTGCTACCTGAACAAATGATGCTAACCCGGGTCTACCACCTGAGGACTGGGCGAAGGGTACGCCGTTACCGCGCGTGCTGGACATCTTCGCCGATGCTGAAGCCCGCGATTGTCGACTGCGTTGCCATGCCGACGTGTCACCCGATGGCTGGCTGAGTCTGACAGATAATCGGTGTCGGGATATGCCCGTACCCAGCTTGGGTACAGTGTTATCGATGCTCCAGCCGCTTACTTCCAGAGGTTGTTGTGGCTCCTGAATGACCACCCGCAGGCGCTGATATTGCCCCCAGATGGAAAGATCGACCGGCTGCATCAAAATGACCTGCGCGTCACTGGTAGCACCAGAGCTGCACACAAAAGCGACGATGACCGTTAGGGCAAGTAACCACTGGCGACGCATTGCCCGCACCCCCTTTTAAGAATGCAGTGTGGGATAAGCGGTATGTTCTCCCAATTCGTGTCGCTGCAATTCAGAGTATACTACTACAGAAGGGTGAAAGTAAATATGTTGGCTTAAGCATAAATACGGGAAAATTCACCCCCCTGCTCACCACTTACCATACGCAGCGGCCGATTCCCGTTCGATAGTTTTTTCTCCCATTACAGGTTGTGCGACCAAATGCCGACAGTCACGATAAGACTGGCGCTACAGCAGATGCTCCAGTCCCACCACGAGTCCCTGCACGCTTCGCGCCTTGCGAACAGCCAGCATCACGCCGGGCATGAAAGAGTTACGGTCGATGGAGTCGTGGCGGATGGTGAGCGTCTCGCCCTGCCCCCCGAAGATAACCATCTGATGCGCGACCAGCCCGGGCAACCGTACACTGTGCACCGGCACATGTGCCACCGTGGCGCCACGTGCTCCCTCAAACTTCTGCTCCTGAACAATCTGGCGTGGTCTTTCGGTGCGTGCCGCGGCAATCATCTCGGCGGTGCGGATGGCGGTGCCGGAAGGGGCGTCGACCTTACCGTCGTGATGCAGTTCGATAATCTCGGCGTTGGCGAAGTAACGTGCAGCCTCCTTCGCAAACTGCATCATCAGCACGGCACCAATCGCGAAGTTGGGCACAATGATACAGGCGGTGCCGGTGCGCTGTACCGCCTCCCGGATATCTGACAGTGTTTGTGCGGAGAAACCGCTGGTGCCCACAATCGGTATTACGCCGTGCTCCAGCGCCGCGTGTATGTGGCTGACCGCCGCGCCCAGTGTGGTGAAATCCACCAGCACATGCGGCTGGCTCACTGCCAGCGCCTCGGCGACGTGGTCGGTGACGGCGATTCCCAGCGGGTGCTCTGTTGCAATGGTGCCGATGTCCTCGCCCACATGCTGTTTGTCGATAGCACTCACCAGCGCCATGTCCGGCTGTCTCAATATAGTCTGTACCACCAGCCTGCCCATCCGTCCGCAGGCGCCTGCTACCGCCACACGAATGACCTCTTCACTCCCCGTGCTCATCGTCGTCGTTCCCTCCCTCCGTAAAACTACCGATTGCCGCTATTGCCATCTCGCCGTTGCCGAACAGGTCGCGCGCCATCTGAATGACCCGCTGCGCATCCACTTGGTCGATATGTTCGATAATCTCCTCCGTGGTAATTACCCTTCCGTGAAAGAGCAGACTGCGGGCGTTTGCCGACATGCGTCCGTTCACGCTCTCCGTGCTCATCAGCAGCCCTCCGCGCAGCTGGTGTCTGGCGCGCTGCACTTCTTCCTCTGTCAGGTTACCCAGGCAGACCTCCTGCAGCTGCTGGTGCACCACCTCCAGCACACGGTCGTAGTTCTCTGGACTGCAGTTCGCATGTATGGCGAAGTATCCTCCTTCGCGATAGGCTATCGCACTGGTGCCGATGTGATACACCAGTCCGCGCTTCTCGCGCACCTCCTGAAAGAGACGACTGCTCATGTTGCCGCCCAGCAGGGTGTCCAGCACGGCGAGGGTATATCTGCGATTGTCGTACACATTGACGCCAGCCGTGCCCATGCAGAAGTGAATCTGCCGGGTGGGGTGGGGCAGCAGGCGACGGTGCGCGTGTGCGCGTGCCTGTCGGAGACGCGGTTGAGGCTGGCCGATGGGCATGTCGCGGAAGAAGCGTTCCACCAGCGCCACCAGACGGTCGGGCTGAACCTGCCCCGCGGCGGAAACCACGGTGTTTGGGGTGATGTAGCGTTCAGCCATCACTCTCTGAATGTCTGCGCGTGCAAACGAGCGGATGGTGCGCTCCTCGCCGATAACGGGATGCGCCAGCGGATGCCTCTGCCACAGGGTCTGCGCAAAGAGGTCGTACACATATTCTTCTGGGTAGTCCATCAGCTCGCGCAGCTCTTCAAGAACCACTCGCTTCTCGCGCTCGATATCCTGTGAATCGAGGCGGGGCGCCAGCAGCATATCCGAGAGCACGTCCAGCGCTACCGTCAGGTCTTCGGGCAGCACGCGCACGGTGAAGGCGGTGTATTCCTTGTCGGTTTCGGCGTTGATGTAGCCTCCGCGCCCCTCGATCTCGCGCACAATGTCGAGAGCATCGCGCCGTGCCGTTCCCTTGAAGAGCATGTGTTCGATGAAGTGTGCGATACCGCGTTCGCTGGCGCGCTCGTCGCGGGAGCCGGTAGCGAGGAAAACTCCCACCGCCACCGAGCGGGCAGAGGGCATGTGCTCGCAAGCCACGCGAAGACCGCTGGGCAGTGTGAAGGTTTCGATGGGCATACGGTGGATGAACCTCTCACCGCTGCCCCCTCTCCCGCAACCCGGGAGAGGGGATGTGTCTGCAACAGCACATCAGCGTTTCGGGCGGAAGCGCGCTCGCGGCGTGTCGTCATCACCCCGATGGCGGCGCACATCACCGCCACGCCCATAGCCGGATGGCTCGTGCCCTCCCTGCGGGGGACGCGAACCACCGGTGGAGGGAGGTTGACCCGCCGACGCAGCCTGTCCACTGAAAACGTTGTGAAGTCCTCGGGCGCTCAGGTTGATCCTGCCCAGGTTGTCGATCTCCACAACCTTCACTAGGATCTCGTCGCCCACCTTCACCAGCTCGTCCGCGCGACGCACGCGCTGTTCCGACAGCTGCGATAGCGGCACCAGCCCTTCCTTGCCCGGCAGTATCTCCACGAATACTCCCAGCGAGGAGGTGCGGGTGACCTTACCGAGGAAGGTTTCGCCCACCGCCACGTCGCGGGTGAGGTCCTCAATCATCTTGCGTGCCCGCTCGCCGCTCTCCTCATCGTCAGCAGCAATATAGACGCGACCGTCCTGCTCGATCTGGATGCGCGTGCCGGTGTCGGCGAGGATTTTCTTGATGATTCGACCGCCCGGACCGATGACATCGCCGATTTTGTCGGGATGAATCTCCATCACGATAATACGTGGGGCATAGGGGCTGATGTGATCGCGCGGCTTGTCGATAGTCTCCAGCATCCGCTCCAGGATGAACAGCCTGCCCTGTCGTGCCTGCTCCAGTGCGCGCTCGAACACCGGGCGCGGAATGCCCGAGATCTTGGTGTCCAGCTGCAGGGCGGTAATCCCCTTGGCGGTGCCAGCGACCTTGAAGTCCATATCGCCGGAGAAGTCCTCCATGCCCTGAATATCGCTGAGCACCACCCATTCGTCGCCCTGTGTCATCAGTCCCATTGCCACGCCTGCCACAGGCGCCTTGATCTGCACACCCGCGTCCATCAGCGCCAGCGTGGAGCCGCACACGCTCGCCATGGAGGTGGACCCGTTCGACTCCAGTACCTCCGACGTGAGCAGGATGGCGTAGGGGAACTCCTCTTCGCGCGGTATCATGGGACGCAGGGCGCGCTCTGCCAGCGCACCGTGTCCGATTTCGCGCCTGCCCGGTCCGCGCAGGGGGCGTGTTTCGCCCACGCTGTAGGGCGGGAAGTTGTAGAAGTGCATGTAGCGCTTGAACCCGTCCTCTTCCAGTGTGTCGATAATCTGCGCTTCCTCCATCGGACCGAGTGTGACGCTGGTCAACACCTGCGTTTGCCCGCGGGTGAACAGGGCAGAGCCATGCACTCTGGGGAGCAAGCCCACCATGCAATTGATGGGGCGGATTTCGTCGTACTTTCTGCCATCGGGGCGCACCTTATACTCGAGGATCAGGCGACGTACCTGCTCCTTCACCACTTTGTCGGCGGCTTCGCGAAGGTCGGTCTCCTGCTCGGGGTACTCGGGCAGAATCGCCTGCACGATCTCCTCTTTCAGCAGTTCGATAGCCTCCTCCCGCGCTGATTTGTCGGGTTGCTGAATCGCCTGAAGTACCTGCTCGGCGAACTGCTCCCGGACGCGGGTGAGAATGTCTTCGGGCACCGAGTAGATGGGCACCTCTGCCTTCACCGTGCCCACTTTGGCAGCAAGCTCCTCCTGAATGGCGCAGATGGGCTGGATGTGCTGATGGGCGAGGTCGAGCGCTTCCAGGATTTCCGTTTCGGTCAGTTCGCTCGCGCTCGCTTCCACCATCACGATGTAATCCTTTGTGCCAGCTACCACGAGGTCCAGGTCGCCGTTGTCCACCTGATCGAACGAGGGGTTGACCACCCACTCGCCCTCCACCTTGCCGATGCGCACCGCACCCACCGGACCGTGGAACGGGATGTTGGATATGGTCAGCGCAGCGGACGCGGCGATGATGGAAAGTACATCGGGCAGGTGCTCATTGTCCACCGACAGCGGCATGGCGATAACCTGCACCTCGTTGCGCATTCCGCTGGGAAACAGGGGACGCAGGGGACGGTCAATCAGCCGGGACGTCAGAACCGCCTTGTCGCTGGGGCGCCCTCCGCGTTTGATGAAACCTCCCGGGATTTTACCGACAGAGTATTTGCGTTCTTCATAGTCTACCACCAGCGGGAAGAAATCGATGTCGGTTCTCGCTTCCCGGCTCATGGTGGCGGTACAGAGTACGATGGTGTCGCCCGAACGCACCAGAACGGCACCGTTTGCTTGCTTGGCGACGCGGCCGGTCTCGATCTGGATAAGCTGACCGGCGACTTCCACTTCGACGGTGTGTATCATGGACTGATGAAACTCCTCTTGTTGGTTGAGTATACGGTTCTGGCTACGCAGGGTTTGGCTACTGTTTGCTGCGGATGCCCAGCGAGCTCACCAGCGCGCGGTAGCGCTGGATGTCCTGCCGAGCCAGATAGTCGAGCATGCGCTTGCGCTCACCAACCAGCATCATCAGCCCGCGCCGGGTGTGGTAGTCGTGTTTGTGCTGGCGCAGGTGCTCGGTCAGCAGGTTGATGCGCGCCGTCAGCAGAGCGACCTGCACTTCAGGCGAACCGGTGTCGCCCTCGAAGCGTCGGTACTTCTGGATAATCTCGGCTTTCTGCTCTTTGGTCAGTGGCATTCTGCGTGCATTTCCCCCTTTCCAGTGTGGGATCGTCTGGTGGTGCGTCGCTCAGCTTTCACCGTCCACGTGCCGTTCTACGGTTGTCCCCAGGGGGACAACGGCACAACGGCAGCAGGCGATGCTCCGCTAACGCACCAGTGTAGTTTAGCACATTTGAGGGGAGAAGTCAATTTGCCAATGGCAGGATGTTGGGAAGCGTTCCTCGAAAAGCCTGTTGACACTCGAGGTGGTGGAGGAAGTGATGCGCGTTGGTGTGGACTACTATCCCGAACACTGGGACGAAGACCTGTGGGAACCGCACGCGCGACTGATGCGTGAGGCGGGCATCACCCTGGCAAGGCTGGCAGAGTTCTCGTGGTGCCGGCTGGAACCGAGGGACGGCATTTACGACTTCGAGTGGCTCGACCGTGCCCTCGAGGTATTGCACCGGCACGGCATTCAGGTGATACTGGGGACGCCTACCGCTACCCCACCAGCCTGGCTGCATGAGCGCTACGATATCTACCCGCGCGATTCCAGACGCTATCCCCTGGGCTTCGGCACGCGCCTGCAACGCTGTTTGAACCATCCCGTGATGCGCCGTTACTCGCGCCGGATTACCGAAGCGATGGTCAGCCACTACGCCAACCACCCCGCCGTCATCGGCTGGCAGACCGACAACGAGTTCGAGGCTAACCTGTGCTACTGTGAGGTGTGCGCCGACCTCTTCCGCCAGTGGCTTCAACGCAAATACGGCACGCTGGAACACCTCAACAAAGCGTGGGGAACCATCTTCTGGAGCCAGGAGTACACCAGCTGGAGCCAGATCCCGCTGCCATGGGTGGCGCGCTGTGGAGAGGAACATAACCCGTCGCTGAGGCTGGAATATCGCCGGTTTGCCTCCGAATCCACTGTCAGCTTCCAACGGGAACAAGTGGAAATCATCCGTCGCCTGGCACCGCATCACTTCGTCACGCACAACTTGATGGGTCTGCACGATAGCGTAGACTACTTCGCGCTGGCGCACGACCTTGATTTCGTCTCGTGGGACAACTACCCCGGCGGCAGCTGGACTAACGCTGGTCATGCGGAGCTCGCGCACGACGTGATGCGCGGTGTCAAAGGCAAGAACTTCTGGGTGATGGAACAGCAGAGCGGAATCACCGGCTGGGGTTCGGTAAGCCGACGACCTGCGCCCGGGCAGATTCGTGCATGGGCATGGCAGTCCATTGCTCACGGCGCCGATGCAGTGGTCTTCTTCCGGTGGCGGTCGTGCCTGTATGGAACCGAGCAATACTGGCATGGCATCCTGAACCACGACGGCGTTGCTCGCCGACGCTATCGGGAGATCGCTCGCTTCGCCGAAGAGGTCAACCGTCTGAGCGCGGAGCTGGACGGCACCACCTTGCGCCATCAGGTGGCGATACTCCACTCGTACGAGCAGAACTGGGCGTTGCAGATACAGCCGCAGGTCAACGGGTTGCGCTGGTGGCAGCAGGTAAGCCGTTACTACTACTCCTTGCGCGGTTTGGGCGTGGGGGTAGACATCGTGCCCATCGGTGCCGACCTGAGCCACTATCGTCTGATCATTGCGCCGTCGTGGTATCTGATGACCGAAAGCGACGCCGAGCGCCTGACGCAGTTCGTAGAGGGTGGGGGCACGCTGGTTCTCAGCCCGCGCACGGGCGTGAAGAACGAGCTGAATGTGTGCCGGACGGAGCCTTTGCCTGCGCTGGTACGGCATCTGGCAGGGGTGGAGGTGGATGACTATGACCCGCTGGGCGATGAGGTGAACCACGTGCGCCTCAACACGGGCGAGGAGTTCGCCTGCTCGGTGTGGGCGGATGCCCTCCTCCTGCAGGGGGCGGAGGCGATCGCCACCTACACCCACTCTATCTTCTCCGGCGAACCGGCTATCGCTCGTCACCAGGTGGGTGGGGGCACGGTGTACACATTCGGCACCTATGGCGAGCCTGAGCTATACGACACCCTTTTCGCGAGGATTCTGGACGATGTGGGCGTTCAGCAGATGGCTGGCATACCGCGCGACGTGGATGCACAGTGGCGCGTGAAGGATGGAGCGCGCTACCTGATAGTGGTGAATCTGGCAAACGAGGAGAGAACAGCTCTGGTGCCTGCTGGCGCTTCGGTGGTGCTGGGCAGTGTTTCGGATGGCGGTGCCGTTCGGCTGCCTCCTTATGATGTGGGCATCTACCGGGTGGAGGGCTAAGCTGGATGACGTCTGATTCGCTGAGGGGAAAGGTCGCTCTGGTTACCGGCGCGTCTCGCGGTATCGGGCGGGCATGCGCTCTGGCGCTGGCAGAGTGGGGCGCGACGGTAGCGGTGCACTATCGTTCCCATGAGGTGGATGCACAGAAAACGCTGGCGTCTCTGCCTGCCGAGGGGCATTTCCTGCTTCAGGGCGACTTGGCTGAGGCGGACACCTGCCGATGGCTGGTGGAGGAGACGGTGCGCCGTGCCAGGCGGCTGGATATTCTGGTGAACAACGCCGGTATCTATGAGCCGCTGCCCTTCAGCGAACCGGATTTTGAACGCTGGCAGGAGGCATGGCGCCACATGTTCGCCGTCAACTTTTTCAGTGCGGTGAACCTGAGCTATCACGCGGTGGCGGTGATGCGCAGGCAGGGTAGTGGCAAGGTGATTTTCGTGGCGTCTCGGGCGGGCATTCGCGGAGAAGCGCACCACAGCCACTACGCCGCCTCCAAAGCAGCGATGACGGTGCTGGCACGAAGCATGGCGGTGGAGCTGGCGCCGGACAACATTCAGGTCAACACAGTGGCGCCCGGCTGGGTGGCTACCGATATGTCGGCGGAGCCGCTGAAAGTGCGCGGCGACAGCATCGTCGCGCAAATACCGATAGGTCGGGTGGCAGATCCGATGGATGTGGCGAAGGCGGTGCGGTTCCTCGCCTCGCCCGATGCCGACTACCTGACGGGCGTGACGCTGGACGTGAACGGAGGTTCATACATCCGCTGATGGACTTACAGGAACAGGTCAGCCGCTTTCGCGAGGTGATGCATGTGCTGCGCGAGCAGACCGGGCGTGTCATCGTGGGGCACGAGGAGGTGGTGGAAGGCACGCTGCTGTGCGCCATCGCGGGTGGTCACGCCTTGCTGGAGGGGGTGCCGGGGTTAGGCAAAACGCTGCTGGTGCGCACGCTGGGGCAGGTTTTGTCGCTCCGATTCGCACGTATCCAGTTCACACCCGACCTGATGCCAGCCGATATCACCGGTACCAACCTGCTAGCGGAGGACGATAGCGGACGCCGTCGGTTTCAGTTCCAGCCGGGACCCGTCTTTGCCAACATCGTGCTGGCGGACGAAATCAACCGCGCCACGCCGAAAACGCAGTCGGCGATGCTGGAGGCGATGCAGGAGCACGCCGTGACGGTGGCGGGTGTGCGTTATCCCCTGCCCGAGCCCTTCTTTGTGCTTGCCACGCAGAACCCCATCGAGATGGAAGGCACCTACCCGCTTCCTGAAGCCCAGCTCGACCGCTTCTTGTTCAAACTGCTGGTGCGATCGCCCTCGGTGGAGCAACTGAACGCCATCATCGATCGCACGACGGGTGCAGAGGTGCCGCAGGCGGAGGCAGTGGCAGACGCCCAGACGGTGTTGTGGATGCAGAAGCTCGCGCGGCAGGTACCGCTGGCAGAGCCTGTACGCAACTTTGCGTCGCAGCTGGTGCACTGCACGCATTCTGATGTGGAAGGGGCACCGGAGACCGTTCAGCGCTACGTGCGCTTCGGTTCCAGCCCGCGAGGTGCTCAGGCATTGGTCAGCTCCGCGAAGGTGCGTGCGCTGGCGCAGGGACGCTACAACGTGGCTATCGAGGATATTGAAGCGGTTGCATATCCTGCGCTGAGACACCGTATCCTGCTGAACTTCGAAGCTGAGGCGCAAGGGGTCACACCCGAGCAGGTGATCGACTCCGTGCTGGAGCATGTGCGCCAGCGCACGGAGGTGCGGCTCCCGCTTGTTTCGGAAACGTCGACGCAGTAGGCGCCGGTATCCTGCATTCTGCCGACGCCAGAGCGCGGTGCAGAGAGCTGACCGGACATGAAGACACACCGGAGAGCCCGTCCTCTGCCGATAGTCACCACAAGCGTCTGCCTGTTGATAGTAGCGGGCAGTGTGCTACCGCTGGTCGGCGTACCGCTGGAGGCGCTGTGGCTGGTGCCCGAGCGGTTCTCCCTGTGGGCACCATTGACCTCCTGCTTCCTGCACATCTCCACCCCTCATCTGGCAGGCAACTTGCTGTGGCTGATGGTGTTCGGCACTCTGCTGGAGGGTGCGGTACGGCGTTACGAATACCTGCTGGTGCTGGTCGGGGGCGGGATAGCTGCCTCGTCTGTGCAGGCGGGTGTGGTGCTGATTTCCCAGCCCGAGCGTGCCGGTTCGCCGATTATGGGGGCGTCGGGCATGGTGGCTGCCGTGATTGGAGCGTTTGCGGTGCGCTTCTTCGCGGTGGACATGCCTATCGGCAGGCTTTCCGTGCCAAGCCTGTGGGTGATTGCGTTGTGGTTCATTCCGCAGGTGGTGGGGGCGGTGCGCACACTGGCAGAGGGTGGCGTGGGCACCGTCGGCTACTGGGGACATTTGGGCGGTTTTGTGGTAGGCATGGTGCTGGCTCTGTCGCTTCGCATGACGCGAGCAGGGGCACGTACCTACCTCTCCCAGCAGCTGGTGGCAGCGCAGGCACAGGGCGACCTGCTATCGGCTCTGCGAATTGCGCAGGCATGGTGTCAGTTGGAACCCGAATCGGTGCAGGCACATCTCGCGGCGGCGCGCGCCGCGCATTCGTTGGGAGAGGATGACACCGCCACGCCGTACTACCAGCGAGCGCTGGTGCTGAGCGACCTGCAGAACGATGTGCGGGGTGGGGTGGACATCCTGCTGGAGATGCACGGACATCTGCTGACGGTTTCTCTTCCTGCCGATCTGACTCTGCGCTGGTCGTTGCGGGCGGCGCAGGTGGGTTGCGCTCGGGAGGCGCTGGAGCTGTTGCAGAGGCTCGCCGATACCGCTGGGGGCACGGCGGAAGGTGAGAACGCTCTGCTGCAAATGGCAAGGCTTACTCTCCAGCAGTTGAACCAGCCAGACAGGACGATCAGCCTGCTTCAGCGGTTTCTCAAGCAGTATCCTCACAGCTCGCTGACGGCGTACGCGCTGGAACTGCTGCGTCAGGCGCGGGAGCGAGCCGAGGAGAAATAGGGAGTGAAAGCCGAATGAGCCAGCTCTCACTCCCTGCGTAAAGCCTCAGTCTCCAATCTCGCCGAAGCTGCTGACGAGGATGCCAAAGTCAAACAGCGTGACCTCGTTATCGCCATCCAGGTCACCCGAGATCAGCACGAACTCCTCCTCCACCGGCGTCGCTGGCGACCCTGCTGTCACCGTTTTGGCGCGCACGAGGTAGGGCGGTCCCATCACGATGCGCACATCATGGGCGACGTTGGGAGGCAGAGGCAGGGTGAAGACGCGCGAGCCATCCTGCAGCTCCTCCAGCGGCACGGTCACCGGCGAGCCGTTGATTTGCAGCTTTGCCTCGGTCATGGCAACGTTGGCGTTGTTCGTTACTTTGCCGACGAAGTTGTACGAGCCGGACACGCTGAAAGACCAGTTTCCCATCGGGCTACCGCCCCACCAGTAGGTAGAGGTGCCCTCGCGCCAGTTGCTGTCGCTGGAGCCGATGAAGTAGCGCTCGTAATGGAAACGGTTCCCCTCGTCTGCCCAGAACGCGCCGGTTCCCAGCGGGAATAGCGCGGGTTTCGTCACGCCGAGACCACCGTCGTTGCGCAGACGCAGCGAGTTGCCGCCGTTGGCAATGTACAGACCCGGTCGGTTGGTGCCCGTGGTTTGAATCTGCACCACCAGGTCGTGTGAATACCGCCGGTTACCTGCGTCTACCCCCGCATCGTACACCACGCCACCGAGGTCAAGGGTAAGCACATAGGTACCATCCGTAGGAATCTGCCCGGTGAAGGTGGCGAGGAGCGGAAATCCGCTGGCAATGGGATCTTCGATGACGCTGCCCGTACGACACCCGTACACCTGGATAGTGATGCTGGCAGTGCTGCCTGCAGCACCGGTTCCGGTGTAAAGCATTTCCAGCGCGTTGAGCCTGGCTGGACCCAGCAGGGGAATCTGCTCGCGGAAAACGGCGGCTGCGGGCAGGGTGTAGAAGTAGACAGACGTGCCATCGTACGCCAGCTGATCGAGCGAGGTGGCGTCGTACAGGGTGAGCGCTACTGGCTGCTGGGCACTGGTTGGCGCAAGCACCGCCGTTGCTGTGGCGTGGATGCGTTTGGCGGTGCCGGGTACCATGGGGTGTACAGGTAGAGGTCTGCCGGGGGGTGTCAACGCCTGCGCCCATGCACCGCTCAGTGCCAAGAGAACTACGATGCTACTCAAAAGCGCTTTCATGGTCTCTCTCCTTCCTGAGAAGTTAATAAATTCGGATTCCCTGTAAGTTGCACAGATTCCTTGCCGGGCACCTCAGCAAACTGGAGAGATTTGCCAAACGGCGCGGGCGTCTGGTATAATGCTGTGCGGTCTATGCGCTGGAGGTTACGGAGAAATGGCTCACGTATGTGACATATGCGGCAAGGGCGTGATGCACGGTCAAAATATCCGGCACGTTCACTCGGGTGCGTGGGCACTGCGCGCCCCGCGCACCAAGCGGGTGTGGTATCCGAATCTGCAGCCGGTGCGTGCGGTGGTGAACGGTAGCGTGCGCCGCATCAAGGTCTGTACTCGCTGCCTGAAGGCAGGCAAGGTCAAGCGCGCGCTGTAGCAGAGGCACTCTTGGAGTATTGAGAGCGTCCCCGCCGGATGGCGGGGACGCTCTGTTTGGGGCAATGCCGAGGGGGACAGGCTATTCGACATGAACCTTCACCGCTTTCACCTTCGCCGCTTCCACTTTCGGCAAACGCACTTCCAGAATACCGTTGCGGAGCGTCGCCTTCACCTTGTTCGGGTTGATTTCGACCGGCAGATCGTAACGTGCCTCGAAGGTGCCGTGCCCACCCCAAGCGCTGCGGTAGTGAACGGTCACGTTCTCGTCGGCGATCAGGGGCTTGCGCTCGCCGCGAATGGTGAGCGTGTTTGCGCTTGCCTCTACCTGCACGTCCTTCATCTCCACCCCGGGCAAGGTGGCGAACACCACCAGCTCGTCGTTGGTCTCGTAGATGTCCACGTCAGGCTCAAAGCCCATCTCCACGTTCGTGCTCCAGCGGGTGAGTGGGCTAAACGGCAAGAGCCGCTCGAACCAGTGATCCATCTCCCCGAACGGATCCCAGCGGCGGATGCCTCCTTTGGTCTCGCGGCGCGCGATGGTCGGTTCACGACGTGTCATAGCCCTCACCTCCTGAGTACCTGTGTCTATTCTAGATATGTTACTTTAGTCTATTCCGCTCAATACACGTACTATTATACCACAGATTGTGCAGAAGTCAAGGGGGTCGGGGTGATGAAGGCTCGCAATGACACACCATCGCGTGTCATTGCGAGCAGCGCAGCGACGAAGCAATCCCCCTCAACCCTCGTGTCATTGCGAGCAGCGCAGCGACGAAGCAATCGCCCTCGCCCTCGTGTCATTGCGAGCAGCGCAGCGACGAAGCAATCCCCCTCAACCCTCGTGTCGTTGCGCGGAGCGCAGCGACGAAGCAATCCCCCTCAACCCTTATGTCATTGCGAGCAGCGCAGCGACGAGGCAACCCCCTTCAACTACCGCAAGGCGCAGGCGATTGCTCCGCTGCCTGAAGGCAGGCTCGCAATGACACCTGACCCGTGTCATTGCGAGGAGCGCAGCGACGAAGCAATCCTCTTCAACTAGCGCAAGGCGCAGGCGATTGCGTCCCCTGCCCGAAGGCAGGTTCGCAATGACACGTACTGCTGGAGGGCGAGGCTCCTGCCGAGCCGAGAATGAACTCCTCCACACGCACGGTGCCACGTCAACCTTGCCAAAGCGCCCGAAATACAGATATACTCATAGTTGCGCAACACACCGACTGAGGAGTAGCCAATATCGCCTTGAAAACCCGGCAGCACGATAGATACCAGCAGACCCTCGAGCAGCTCGGAGCAGTGGTCAAGCAGCTGGTTCGCTATCCCGATATCGACCATTTCCTGACAACCGCCCTTCAGCAGGGGATGAAGCTGGTGGGAGGTTTTCGCGCCTTCGTGGCCCTAGTGGACGAGGATGCGGGCGAACTGGTAATCCGCAGCGCACTGGGCCCCGGCTGGGACGAGGAGAAACGCCAGCGCCGCCTGACAGTGGCGCAGGAGGAGGGCAGGGGCATCACCGGTTACGTGGCGGCAACACAACGACCCTATTGCACGGGCGACGTGAGCCGCGACCCGCACTACCTGCGCTTCTTCGACGACGTGGTGAGCGAGGTGGCGGTGCCCATCGTCGACGCTTACGGGCGCACACGTGGCGTCATCAACATCGAGTCCGACCAGCCCAATGCCTATGGTCAGGAAGATGTGGATGCCATCGTGCTGCTGGCTGACCTTTGTCTTACCGCGCTTAACCTGCATCAGTCCCGCCTGCGGCAGGAGGCTCTGGTGCAGATTGGCAACGAGCTGAGCACCTCGGAGGACTTAGACGATCTGATGCAGACGGTGCTCAGTGTGGCGAGCAAGGTGCTGCGATTCGAGGACTGCTCCGTGTTTCTGGTGGACGACGACCGCAGACGATTAACCCTGCAGGCGTCCAGTGGCGCGTTGCGAGAGCAGGTCGGTCAGGTGTCCTACCTGCTGGGCGAGGGGTTGACCGGCTGGGTGGCGCAGCACGGCGAGCCGGTGCGCACCAGAGACCCGCGTGAGGACCCGCGGTGGCGAGGCATCGCCAGCGAGATGCCTGTAGAGCAGATTGGCGCCTTTCTCGCGGTTCCGGTCTGGGGGCGCTCTCGCACCATCGGCGTGATTCGGGTAGTTCGCCGGCGCAGTCTGGCGCCGTGGTTCGACAACTGCTTCACCGACGACGAGGTGGAGGTGCTCTCCGCTATCGGCAGCCAGCTCGGCTCGGCAATCGAGAGCTTGCACATGCGTCAGCGGCTGATCCAGACCGAGCGTATGGCAGCATGGGGCGAGATGTCCGCCAAAGCGGCACACATGATCGGCAACCGAACCTTCGCCATCAAGGGCGACCTGAACGAGGTGGAGTATCTGCTTCAGCAGCCCGGAGAGGTCGACCGCCAGGAGCTGACCGAGCTCATCGGCAGTATCCGCCGCGGCGTGTCGCGCCTCGAGGAGATCCTGCACGAGTTTCGCGATTTTGTGATGGCGACGCATCTGTCGACCGGCGTGGACAACGTGAACAACATCGTGGCGCAGACGGTGGCGGAAATCTTCCCGCGCCGTGGACCGGTGGAGCTGAATCTACAACTGGACTCCAGTCTGCCCCCTATCCGCTGTGACGCCGTAAAGCTGAAGCGGTGCTTTGCCGAGCTGATCGAGAACTCGCTCAGCTTCCAGCCGGAGGGCGGCCAGCTGCACATCCTCACCGAGCTGGTGGACTCGCGCGCCCTCCCCGAGCGATTTGGGGTCGGGCGAAACCGTCAGTTCGTGCATGTCGTCTTTTGTGACAGAGGACCGGGAGTGCCTTACGACATCAAGGAGAAGATTTTCCAGCCCTTCTTCAGCTCGCGGGTGAAAGGGATGGGGCTGGGACTGTCCATTGTCAAAGGTATCGTGGAGGCGCACCGCGGATTCGTTTACGAGGATGGTAAGCCCGGCGAGGGCGCCTGTTTTCACGTCTTGCTGCCGGTGAACGGCAAACCTGCAGGAGACAATGCGGAGAGCAAGGAGCGATCGTGAGGAGGTTGTATGTATCGCATTCTGGTTATCGACGATGAGGAAGAGGTACGCCATGCCCTCCTGCGCCGCCTGCAACGTGAGGGGTTTCAGGTGGACGTGGCAGAAGGGGAGGCTGACGGCGTCGCGAAAATACGACAGGCATCGCCTGCATACGACGTGGTGATTACCGACATGGCGATGGAGAACCCCGACAGCGGCGTGCGTATTCTGGAGGCGGCTCTGGCACACGACCTGTTCAGCGAGGTGATCGTGCTGACGGCTTACGGGAATGTGGCAAACGCCGTGGAATGCATGCGTCGTGGGGCGTTCGACTACGTGGAGAAGAACATCCCCGGGGTGGACGTGTACGAACTGCTGGTGTTGAAGATCGAGCAGGCACTGGAACGTCGCCGCTCGGCGGTGAACACCCTGCGCCGGATGGAAGAGATCACCCGGCGTCTGACCTCATCGCAGCGTCACAGCGAATAGCACCTTAGCCGGCGGACAGAAAACCTGCCCGCCGGCGTGCCTCCGCTCCATCGCATCATGCCCCGAACTACGCTGCCTTTCGCGTCGCGGCTTCGGCAAACTGTATCGCAATCACCTGGTCGAGGCGAATATCTTCTGCATCCGTAATCAGGTATGCACCGTAGAGCGGCACATAGCGTGCGTCTTCAACAGTCGCCAGCGTCACGTGGGTGTTGCCGTTGCGATCCTTCCATGTGATTTCGCAGAAGGCACCCACGTAGTTCTTGGCATCGTGCACTCCCATGTGTGCATTCCTCCCCCTTGGCTGGTGGGATGCCACCTTCTGATGGAAGTTTTCCATGCCCATCCCTTGCCTGCGCCTGCAGAGGGTACGGGTAGTGAAGAATCCCCGCATTGATACCAAGTAAAACCGGATGCCTACCGGCAAGGTAACGAGGGAACATCTGTATGCGTCTTTCAAGTATAGAGAGATACGCTGGCTAGCGAAATGGTTGGGGGAGGTCATCATCGTGCCAGAACCGACTGCGGAACTGCTCCATCGTGTTGTCGATGAGGTGGAGAAAGCGATTGTGGGCAAGCGCCAGATGGTGGAGCTTGCTGTGTTAACCCTTCTGTGTGATGGGCATCTGCTGATCGAAGACATTCCGGGCGTGGGGAAGACCACACTGGCAAAGGCGCTGGCACGCGCTATCGGCGGCAAGTTCCGGCGCATTCAGTTTACGCCCGACCTTTTGCCCGCCGACGTGACGGGCACAAACGTCTTCAACCCGAAGACGCTGGGCTTCGAACTGCACCCGGGTCCGGTGTTCGCGAATGTGGTTCTGGCAGACGAGATCAACCGCGCTACCCCCAAAACGCAGTCGAGCCTTCTGGAATGCATGGAAGAGCGACAGGTGACCATCGACGGGGTGTCACATCCTCTTCCCAAGCCGTACTTCGTCATCGCCACGCAGAACAACGTGGAAATGCTGGGCACCTACCCACTTCCGGAAGCGCAGATGGACCGCTTCTTCATCCGGCTCTCGCTGGGCTATCCCTCACAGCGCGATGAGGTGATGATTCTCAGCCGACAACAGCAGGAGCATCCGCTGTCGCATGTAGAGCAGGTGGCTCAACCCGAACAGATCGTGCAGGCTCAGCGCGAGGTGCGAAACGTCTTCGTGCACGATACCGTACGCAATTATATCGTCAGTATCGTCAACGGCACACGCCACCATCCCCATGTGCAGCTCGGTGCAAGCCCGCGCGGTTCGCTGAACCTCATGCACGCAGCGCAGGCACACGCCGTGCTGGAAGGGCGCGACTACGTTCTGCCTGATGATGTGAAGACAGTGGCGCCGGCGGTACTCTCGCACCGGTTGATTCTGAAGCCGGAGGCGCGCGTGCGCGGCGCCGACGCCTCGCAGATCGTGCAGGAGGTGCTTCAACAGGTAGTGGTGCCGCTGGGTGCTGGAGTCGCCAGATGACACAGGATGTTCCAGAACAGTCGGTAAAGAGCAACTATCACGGGGTGAAGGTGCTGACCACCGCGCTTTCCAGTCTGTGCATCCTCACCGTGGCGATGACGCTGGGGCTGGGGCACCTGTATATGATGGCAGTAGCGCTTGCTGCGGTGCCTCTTGTGTCGTATGCAGTGGGCAAGCGGATGCTGGCAGGCTTGACAGTGCGTCGTCAGGCGGCGGATACCGCCTGGGATGGTCAACCGGTGCCTGTGACACTGCGCATCGAGAACCAGAGCAACCTGCCGAGGTATTTCCTGCACGCACGGGATACTCTGCCGGAGGGAGCGCAGTTTGCCGAAGGCGACGGCATAATCCCGCTGGCGGTGCCTGCCAGGGGTACGCAGGAGTCGGTATATCAGGTGGTTTTCCAGCACCGGGGCAGGTACTCGATCGGACCGCTGGACATTCAGGCGACCGACCCGCTGGGCATGTTCTTCTTCTCGCATCGCCTGCGCGAGCGAAGCGAGATCGTGGTGTTACCCACCCCGCTTTCCCTGCCAGCCATCGAGAGCTTCCGAGGCGCGAATTATGCTGCGGCGGGCACACACTCCGCGCCAGTTCGCGGCGACAGTGTGGAGTTTCTGGGTATTCGTGAATACATAGCGGGTGACCCCTTGCGTCGTGTGGACTGGAAGCATTCCGCGCGCTACGGCGAGCTGTTCGTGCGCGACTTCGAGCGGTTCACGCAGACCGAGGTGTGCGTCATTTTGGATGCCTCACCTTCGCTGCGTCAGCTGCCTGCCAGCTTCGAACTGATGATCAAGGGCGTGAGCGGCGCCCTGCATCTCGCCCACCACAGCGGACTGCCCTATCGTCTGCTGATCGGCAAGCCGGAGGTGGACGGTCGGCCCGCTCAGTGGTCGTCCGATCACCTGTATCATTACCTGTATGCGCTGGCGGATATTCAGCCTCAGACCGCCGTTTCCTTCGTGGACGTGGTGTCGAAAGCGATTGCCACTGCACAGCCGGGGGGACTTCTGGTGCTGGTGACTGCCTCCGCAGATGGACGCCTTCTTCCCCTGGTGCAGGCATGCACGCGCCGACAGATACAGGTGGTGGCGCTTCTGCCCAATGTGCCGGCTCTGGACAAACAGGGCGGCGTCAACGACGCCCTGCACGAAAGCGACTTCCTGAACGCCCTTTCCGCGCATGGGGTGATGGTGGTTCCGCTGCATCCCGGAGGTGGCTCATGAAGGTAACCGGCTCACACGGCTCCGCGAACCGCCCAAGCCTCTGGTTCTATCTATCCGGGCTGGCGGTGGCTTTCTGCGGTCTGATGGCGGCGCGCCTTGTCATTCAGGACGAGCGCTTCACCACCATGATGATGGCGCTGGTTCTGATGGGCTTCGCGTTCAGCTTCATCGCCAGACTGCAGGGATGGTTCGAACTGACGACAGGTCTGTTCATCCGATGGCTGTTCGCCGGCTTGATTGTGTATGCGTTGTTCAACTTCTGGACGCAGGGATGGGTTCTACCCTTCGACGTGGAATCCACCTACGGCGGAACCGCCATCGCTTTCCTGTCGTGGCTGGTGGTGTTCACCTCTTTCATGTTGGCATCTGACGAGCACGTGCTGTTCATCGCAGTGCCCGTAGTCGCGTTGCTGGGGGTAACGGCTCCGGCGCTCAGCTCGCATCAGTCCTTCTGGCTGTCCACCCTGTTTCTGGGCAACACCGCCTTCCTGCTGTCATACGAGAATTACCGGCGGATGTACCACACGGCTAAGCCAGAAGTTCGCTTTCTGCGGGCGCATGTAGTGGTAGCGCTCTCGTGCGGTGTGCTGGCAGCGCTGACCGGCGTGATCGTGGGAATGCCTCTGCGCGATACCTCTTTGCGCCTCAGTGGTGCACCCCTGCCCCCGGGTTTGTCGGCGGCGGCGGATAGTGGGCAATCGGCAGGCTCGTTCAATCGCCCGGCTATTCTGGTAGGTTCGGGTCCGGTGTCTCTCAGCGACCAGGCGGTGCTGGAGGTGAAAGCAAGCGAACCGCTGTACTGGCGCGGCAGTGTATACACGCGCTACACGGGGCGCGGTTGGGCGAATCCGCGCTTCGGCTTCTACGCGCGCGACCTGTTCGACGCCACTTTGCCCTTTGCCGAGTTCCCGGAGCGGCGCGACGGTCTGTATAGCCTGCAGGTACCACCCGTTTCCCCACGCCCGACCCGCTATCGGGAGGTAACGCAGCGGTTCAAGCTGGTCAGCGGCGCCAGCAACATCGTGTACGGAGCGGCTCAGCCGGTGGAGGTGCGCTTCCCCAATCTCTCGGTGCGCGTGGACGCGACCGGCAGTCTGGTCACCTACTACGGCTACCGGGTGGGCACCGAGTATGAGGTGGTGTCGCACGTGCCCGAAGCCACGCCGGAAGACCTGCGCCGCGCCCCGCCAGCGGCACCCACAATCGTCAGCATGGTCTACTTCGAGGTGTCGCCGGAACCCAGCCAGCGCCTGGTGAACCTGGTGCGCAAACTGACCGCCGACCACGATAACAACTACGACAAGGTGCTGGCGCTCAAGAACTACATCGAATCCACCTGCGACTACAACCTGAACGCGCCCGCCGTGCCGATGGGCAGGGATGCTGTGGAGTTTTTCCTGTTCGACTCACGACAGGGCTACTGCGACCTTTTCTCCTCCGCGCTGGCGGTGCTGGCACGTTATGCGGGCATTCCGGCGCGCGTGGCAACGGGCTTCCTCAGCGGCGACCGTCAGCCCGACGGCACCTTCATCGTACGGGAGAAGCACCGTCACCAGTGGACGGAGGTATACTTCCCCGGCTACGGCTGGATTGCATTCGACCCCACCGAGGGTGCGCGAGACGTGTCCTCTGGCAACAACCGCGACCGGAAGAACCGCAACCTGTGGCAGATGTTGACCCAGCGGTTCGGTCATCTACCGACGGCGCTGGCAGTGGCTGCTCTCAGCCTCCTGTTGTTCGCGGTGGTGAACGAACTTCGTGGGCGACGGTCGTCTGGCTATGCCGTATCGCGGCTGGTGCGCAGTTATCTACATGCGGTGCGGATGCTGGAGAAAGCGGGAATAGCACGCAAAGCATGGATGACTCCGTCGGAATACGCCGCGCTGGTGCAGAGTTCGCTGCCGGAGCTGGCAGAACCGATATGGGCGCTTACCCGCCTGCTGGAGCGAAGCGAATACGGGCATGGTGTGGGTGACGCTGAGGTGGTGCAGGCGGAGCGGCATCTGCATGAGATTCGCGCCGGTCTGAAGAAGCGATACAGGTTGTGGCATCGCTGACGTCGAAACATCTCCCTCTGGAGGTGGATTCAACGCATGGAGACCATTCGTATCGGCGTGGTGGGCGCCGGGGCGAACACTGTTGCTCAGCATATCCCCAACCTGCAGGCGATCGAGGGCGTCGAGATTGTCAGCGTGTGCAACCGCACGCGCGAATCGTCGGAGCGAGTCGCCCGGCAGTTCGGCATTCGCAGAGTGTACGACAACTGGCGTGAGCTGGTGGATGCCCCCGATACCAGCGCGATTGTCATTGGTACGTGGCCCTACATGCACTGTCCGGTGACGCTGGCGGCTCTGCAGGTGAACAAGCATGTAATGACCGAGGCACGCATGGCGATGAACCTGCGAGAGGCTCGGCAGATGCTCGAAGCGGCGCGAGCACGTCCGCATCTCGTGACGCAGGTGGTTCCCTCTCCCTTCACGCTCAAGGTGGATAACACCATCAAACGCCTGCTGGCGCAGGGCTACCTTGGCGAGGTGCTGGCGATAGAGGTTCGCGCGGGAGGCACCTTTATCGACCGCGAGTCGCCCCTGCACTGGCGTCAGGACTTCGACTTGAGCGGTTTCAACACGATGACACTGGGTATCTGGTATGAGGCGGTAATGCGCTGGGCAGGCGAAGCAAAGCGTGTGACGGCGATGGGCAAGACCTACGTGCCCATGCGCAAAGACGCCTCCGGATACCTGCGAGCGGTGCGCGTGCCCGATCATCTGGAGGTGGTGGCGGAGATGGTTTGTGGCGCGGTGGCGCACTTTCAGATTTCCGCCGTTACCGGGTTAACTGGTGGACCCGAGATATGGCTGTTCGGCAGCGAAGGCACCCTTCGTTTTGCCGACAACCGGCTGTTCGGCGGCAGACGAGGCGACAGCGCCCTCGCGGAAATCGCCATTCCTCCTGAGGATGAGGGCAGGTGGCGTGTGGAGGAAGAGTTCATCAACGCTATTCGTGGTCTTGAGAAGATTAAGCTGACCACGTTCGAAGAAGGGGTCAAGTATATGGAGTTCACCGAGGCGGTCATCCGCAGCATGGCGGAAGGGCGGACGGTAGCCATCGGTGACCTGCTGTAGGGCGAGCCATCATGGCAGTGCATGCCGCGGAATTTTTGCGCAAGGGCGTCGGCAAGACGCCCGCGCGTGTGTACCTGGTGTACGGCAGGGAAGAGGGACAGAAGCACGCTGTGCTGAGCCTGCTGCGCGACCGTTTGGGGGCGGAAGATCTTGACAGGGCGCATCTGGACGCGCAGGAGGTGAACCTGCCGACCATCCTTGCCGAAGCGATGAGCATCCCCGCCTTTTCGCCGTATCGCGTGGTGATGGTGCGCGGAGTTCAGAACCTGAAGGGCGCGGATGCGGAAACGCTTGCCGACACCATGTCCCGTCTGCCTGAAAGCACGGTGCTTATTCTGTATACGCATGGGGAAAGTGAAGAGGAAGAGCGGGCGAAATCGGCGCCCGTGCCCGCCAGGCTGCTGAACGCTGTCGAGAAGCACGGCGTGGTGATCGAGTGCAAGCCGCTGACTGCCAGCAGTTTCGAGGACTGGGTGGAAAGGCGGGTGAACGAGACGGGCAAACAGTTCGCGCCGGACGCACTGGAACGGTTCACCTTCCTGACCGCTGCTAGCACAGCCTCAGCCGAAACGGAACTGCAGAAGCTGGTTTTGTACGTGGGTGAGCGTACACGCATCGAGCGGGAGGATGTGGAGGCTGTGGTCAGCCGAACGGTGGAGGCGCAGGTGTTTCGGCTGGTGGATGCCATTGCCCTGCGCAACGCCGCGGTGGCGATGCGCCTCCTGCAGGATGTGCTGGCTTCTGGCGGGCGTGCGGAGGCGATTGTGCCGCGCCTGATGGCGCTTATCGCTCGGCAATTTCGGCTTCTATGGCAGATGCGTCTGGAGATGGAACAGGGTGAACGGGCGGCTCAGTGGTTTCCCGGCGATCCGAACCTCGCGCAGCTGCTCGCCCGCCAGCGCTTCCTGGAAAAGAACTTGCGTGAACAGGCAAGCAGGATGTCTCTGGAGACGCTTGCCCGTGCCTTCGAACGCCTGCATGAGGCGGATCGGGTGCTGAAAGGCATCGATGAGGGAGACAGCGACCCCCGAAGGGTCATCGAGCGGCTGGTAGTCGACCTGTGTGGGCTGAAGTAAGGGACTACGCGCCGCTCGATCTCGCCAGTTGAGAGTTCACAAAGTGCATCAGACGCGACTTGCGTCGGGCTGCCTCGTTCTTGTGGATAATACCGCGCTCTGCTGCCTTGTCGATGGAACTGCATGCCTGAGCCAGAGCCTGTTTGATGGCTTCGGTGTCGCCGCTCGCCACAACCAGCTTCGCCTTCTTGATGAAGGTCTTCATTGCCGACCTGGCGGAGCGGTTGCGCAGGCGACGCTTCTCGTTGCGCTTGATGTCCTTCAGGGACGACTTCAGATTAGCCAATCCTGTTCTCGACCTCCCGCTGTGAGCAGTAAAAAATGGAGGCGCCGGCCGGAATCGAACCGGCGAATAGCGGTTTTGCAGACCGCCCCCTTAGCCACTTGGGTACGGCGCCTCACCCCGTTTGCACCATCATTATACTGAATCCGCCCCCAATTTGCAATACGTGTCGTGGGTGTTTCAAAAGCGTCGCAATTCCCAGCGTTGTCCGCGGGAACGCCGTGGCAGGCGCTTCCTGACCCTTCTCCTCGATGTGGGGAGAGGGGATCTGCTCGCAGGGGGTTGCATGGGTTCAGCCGCGAACCCCCTCTCCTGACCTCTCCCCGACGCGGGGAGAGGCTCAACCACCTTCCCTCGCATGGGGAGCAGGTCTAACGGAGCCTCCTTTTTTGCCGATCAGTCTTCCAGCGGTGCGGTGCGACGAACGAGCACACCATCCTCACGGGTGAGCACTGTCAGTGAACGTACGCCGTTCGCCAGGAGATACTCGCGCGCCCGCTCGAAGCCGAACGCTACGTGTGCGGTGCAGTGGCTGTCATCGCCGAGGCAGAAAGCAACGCCCATGTGCTGTGCCATCTGCACCAGCCAGGAGGCAGGATACGGCTCCTCCAGTCCCTTGCGCCAGCCCGCGGTGTTCAGCTCCAGAATGCCCTGCGTCTCGCGAATTGCCTCCAGTGTTTGCTGCACAGCCTGCCTGATGGCAGGCGTTTCCACCGAGCCGAACCGATGTCCGTTCAGGCGAATAAGGTCAAGATGCCCCACCACCTCGGGTTGAAGCGCCTGTACCATCTGGGCGACAGCCTGGTAGTAGCGCACCGCGAGCGCCTCGAGCCCGCCGCACGCCTCCATCGCCTGCACGAACTCCTCCACGCTGCCGTCTATGGAGATTTCCTGCACATAGTGAACCGACCCCACCATGTACTCGAAGCCGTATCGGGTGCGGTAATCCTGCATCACTGGAATGTAGCTGTCGGATGGCACCACCTCGATCTCATATCCCTTCAGCACGACAAGGCGGTCGGCGTAATTAGCGATGACTGCAGGCAGGGTACGCGCGTAGCGGTCAAAGTTCTCCACCAGTGTGGTCACCTTCCAGCCCATGCGGACCTCGTTCGGATAGAGGAAGCGCTCCCCGAGGCGTGGGGCGTGCTCGGTCACGCCGACGGTGTGGATGCCTGCCTGAATGGCTGTGTCCAGCAGCTCCTGAATGGAGGACTGGGCATGGTCGCAAAACTCCCGACTGTGTCCCCCGTGCAGAGATGAGCGCCACAGGGGCGGTTTCACCGGCACAGCTCCTGCCACACGGCGCGGTAGTAGCGCATGAACCGCTCGATATCGGCGACGCTGGTGCTATCCATACCCGGTATCTCGGCGAGGGTATACCGGTCATAGCCGATGCTTTTCAGCAGACTGAACAGCTCGCGCCATGGATAGTTGTTCGTCAGCTCGGTAATGTGTACGGAGCGGATGGTTGATTTGAGCAGGTCGAAACTCGCCCGCACGCTGCCGTCTTTCACGTCGGTGGGATTGGAGTTCCAAGTGATGCCCACGTTTGGGTGCTGGCAGTGCTGCATGATGCGCGCGATGTTGGGCGGTTCCTGCGTGCCGTGCCCGTGCACCTCCAGCCAGATCTCCACCCCGTTGTCGGCGCCTGCCCTGCCGCACTCGATCAGCGCTTTGCCAATCTGCTCCAGCGTCTTCTCCACCGGTACGCCCTCGGGCAGAGCGTTCGGGCGCACCTTGACTCCCTTCGCGCCGACGTCGCGCGCCAGTTCGCAAAAGCGTTTGCAGGTTTCGATATTCTGGCGCACCACCGACGGATCGGGCGAGTGGAATTCGCACACCGTGCCCAGCCCCCACAGCACAATGCCCGAGTCGGCAAACTGCTGGCGCACCTCCTGCCGTTGCACCGAGCCGATATCCGGTTCCACCCCGTGCGCGTGCGTAGTGCGCAGTTCCACCGCAGTGAAGCCGGTGTTTTTGCACCGTGCGATGATGGTAGGGATGTCCCACTTTGCTGCCAGATTGTAGGTAACCAGACCCAGCTTGAAAGCTGGCAGTTGTGGCGCCGGCTGACCTGCCGATGCCGCGTCCATAGCGGAAGCTGCAAACATGACCATCGTCCCCTGTATGAACTCTCTGCGATTCATGGTAGCGTCACCTGATGCTAAGGTGATATGATTTATTTGGCGCAGGAGGCACCTACTTCCTGCAGGCAACGGTATGGGAGAGAAAAATGCACGAACACTTTGCCCTCTTTCACGAGGAACAACGGTTTGGGCAGTGGTGGTTCTGGCTGATACTATTAGTAGCCGCCGCGCCCGCATGGTATATCTGGTGGCAGTATCTGGTTCGCCGGCGCACGGTTAGCGCCGACGTGACGGAAGGGGTGATTGTGTGGCTGGTGTGGCTGGGGGTAGGGGTGTTGTTACCGGTGGTGTTCGCGTCGATGCGACTGGTCACGCAGGTACGGTATGATGGCGTCTACGTGCGCTACATTCCCTTCCACTGGCGCTGGGTGAAGATTACACCCGAACGCATCAAGTCGGTGCAGGCGCGCACCTACAATCCCCTGCTGGAGTATGGCGGATGGGGAATCCGCTACGGGGTGCGCGGCAAGGCGTATACCGTTTCGGGCAACCAGGGTGTGGAACTCGAGTTCGCTGATGGGCGCACTCTGCTGATAGGCTCACGGCGTGCAGAGGAGCTGGAGAGCAGTATTCGGCAGATACTGCCGTAGCTGTATGCTAACCAATACAAGCGATGAAGCGCCGGTGGGGTGGACCGGCGCTTGCTGTCAGTATGAGTGCCGCTTTACAGTGCTGTCACGTTCGCGGCTTGCGGACCCTTCGCGCCTTGCACGATCTCGAACTGCACGCGCTGTCCCTCGGTGAGAGTCTTATGCCCGCGCATCTGGATCGCCGTGTAGTGCACGAACACGTCCTTGTCGTCGTCGTCTGGCTTAATGAAGCCGTAGCCTTTGGCGTCATTAAACCATTTCACCGTACCGGTTTGCATTGCAACTTCCTCCTGTCTCGTACATCGCCCAGTGCTGCGTTCCCCAACCTGCACGGCGCGGGCGGCGAACACGGGCACCCCTAACATGTCACCTCATAATACTGCAAGAACCGTACCAAACTCCTCTATTTTTCACCCATCCGCACGAAAAAACCGTACCTCGTGCGCTATTCCGCCTCGGGATATGAGCCGAGAACGGTCACAAACAGGCTGCGCTCACGCAGGACAGCCAGCGCCTTCGCCACAGCGGCGTCTTTAATGTGTCCCTGCACATCCACGTAGAAGATGTACTCGCCGGGAACCAGCTTGGTCGGGCGGCTTTCGATCATCGTCATGTTCACGTTGTACATCTCGAAGGCAGCCATGGCGCGGAAGAGTGCGCCCGGTCGGTGCTGTACCGAGAACATGAGGGAGGTCTTGTCTTTGCCGGTGGGCTCGGGTTCGTTGTAGCCGATAACGAGGAAGCGCGTGCGGTTGTGCGGGTTGTCCTCGATGTGTTCGCAGATAATCGGCACCTCGTACATCTGCGCAGCGAGCGCGTTGGTCACCGCCGCCGAGTCGGGATCCTCCTTCGCCATCTCTGCCGCACGCGCGGTGGTGGAGACCTCCACAATCTCGATGCCCGGCAGATGCTGGCGCAGCCATTGCTTGCACTGCTCACGCGGCTGTGCGCCCGCGTAGACCCGCTTCACCTTCTCCAGCGCGGTCTGCGACACCAGATAGTATACAATCGGCACATACAGCTCCGAGCAGATTTTGAGGTTCGTCTGCATGAACAGGTCGAGCGTCTCGGGGATGACGCCCGCAGTAGAGTTCTCCACAGGCACAATGCCGTAATCGGCGCTGGATCGTTCCACCTCGTGGAACACATCCTGAATGGAGTCCACAGGCACAAACTCACTGCTGGAGCCAAACTTGGTCACGCCCGCCTGGTGGCTGAACGTGCCCGGAGGTCCCCAGTAGGCGATGACCAGCGGTTTCTCCAGCGCACGCGCCGCGGAGATAATCTCACGGAATATCGCACGGAGCTGCTCGTTGGTCAGAGGACCGCGGTTAATCTGTATCAGGCGACGGTATATCTGCTGTTCGCGTTCGGGTGTGAAGAACTGTGTGCGCGAACGCATCTTCATCCTGCCGATTTGCTGTGCCAGCTCCGCCCGCCGGGTCAGCAGGTGCAGGATTTGCTCATCGATCTGGTCAATCTCTTTACGGAGGTCGTGCAAGGTCACGAGCGCATCACCCCTGCGCAGTGATTTTGTAGGCGCAGATTTCTGCCTGAGGCGGGTATAATCCTGCCGACGTGGAGGAACAGACGCATGCAAAGGGGATGGTTCGCAAGGCGAAGCCGTGCTGAAGAGCTGGCACTGGACGAGATGAACGACGCATGGGTGAAATGTAACGGATGCCAGCAGATTCTTTTCGCTCGCGATTTCGAAAGGAATCTGAAGGTCTGCAACCGCTGTGGACACCACCACCGCCTGCCGGCGCGAGAGCGCATCGCGCTGCTGGCGGACGCCGACACCTTTGTGGAGCGGGATGTGGAGGTGGTCTCCGACGACCCGCTGGGCTTTCCCGAATACGCGGACAAGCTGAGCAAGGGCAAAGCGAACTCCGGACTGCCGGAGGCGATGGTTACTGGTACCTGCACGATCTCCGGTATCCCGATTGTGCTGGCAGTAGCCGACTTTGCCTTCATGGGAGGCAGCATGGGCAGTGCGGTGGGCGAGAAGGTTGCCCGCGCGATGGAGCACGCTCTGGAGACTAAACAACCCATCGTCATCTGCTCGACTTCCGGTGGGGCACGGATGCAGGAGGGCTTGCTGTCGCTGATGCAGATGGCGAAAACCTGTGCCGCTGCCGCCAAACTGCAGGAAGCAGGCGTTCCCTACATTAGTGTTCTAACGGACCCCACCATGGCGGGCGTCCTGGCAAGCTACGCTTCGGTCGGCGATGTGGTCATCGCGGAACCGGGCGCTCTTGTCGGGTTCGCGGGGCAGCGCGTGGCAGCACAGGCACAGGTGGTCAAACCGCCGCCCAACTTCCAGACCGCCGAGTTTCAACTGGAGCACGGCATGGTGGATATCGTGGTGCCGCGTAAGGAGCTGAAACATACGCTTTACCGACTACTCCGTTTCTTCACGGGGGGTTAGTTGAGGTGCGGACTGTTTTGGACTTCGAGAAACCGATTGCCGAGCTGGATGCCAATATCGAAGCGCTAAAACGCCTCACAGCAGAGCAGGGCATCGACAAAAGCGAGGAGATCGCCGCGCTGGAGAGGGACAGGGAAAGACTGTTGCGCGAGA
The DNA here is from genome assembly GCA_937132045.1 of uncultured bacterium. Taxonomy (GTDB): domain Bacteria; phylum Armatimonadota; class HRBIN16; order HRBIN16; family HRBIN16; genus HRBIN16. The sequence goes on along the minus strand of CAKZNX010000427.1, from coordinate 1,395 downwards.
TCTTCCGCAACCTGACGCCCTGGGACCGCACCCTGCTGGCGCGGCATCCCCAGCGCCCTTACACGCTGGACTATATCCGCGTTATCTTCGACGACTTCGTGGAACTGCACGGCGACCGCCAGTTCGGCGACGATGGGGCGATTATCGGCGGTATGGCTTGGCTGAACGACAAACCGGTGATGGTAATCGGTCAGCAGAAAGGGCGCGACCTGAAAGAGCGACAGCGGCGCAATTTCGGGATGGCGAAGCCCGAGGGCTATCGCAAGGCGCTCCGATTGATGCATCTGGCAGAAAAGTTCGGACGACCGGTTATCACCTTTGTGGACACTCCTGCGGCAGACCCCGGTGTGGAATCGGAAAGCCGGGGTATCAGCGAGGCAATCGCCCGCAACCTGCGCGAGATGATTTCGTTGAAGGTGCCCATCGTGTCGGTCGTGATTGGTGAAGGAGGAAGTGGCGGTGCTCTGGGTATCGCCGTGGCTGACCGTGTGCTGATGCAGGAATATGCCATCTACTCCGTCATCCCGCCGGAAGGGTGTGCGGCTATTTTGTGGCGTGACCCGAAACGGGCGCCCGAAGCCGCCGAGGCACTGAAACTGACCGCGCACGATGCGCTCCGCTTTGGCGTGGTAGACGAGGTAATCGAGGAGCCACTGGGTGGAGCGCACCGCGACCCTCTGGCGGCAGCACAAATCGTGAAGGAGGCTTTGCACAGACATCTCCCGGCTCTGCAGAGGTTGTCCGTCAGCAAGCTGCGCGAGAGCCGCTACGAGCGGTATCGTAATCTGGGCATGTGGAGCGTCGCCACAATGTAGCAAAAGAGCCGACGGTCGTCACCGTCGGCTCTCAGTCCGTTATTCCGTTCTACATCCGCATTGCCTGAATCTGCGACCACAAGTTCTGGATGCGCACATAACAAGCAACGTGACCGTCACAGCTCGCAGGCAGAACATCTTCTTTTTCTAATCGAATAACACGGTCGCTGCCTACCTGTCGGTAAACGCCTGGAGCTACACGCTCTCCCGCCAGGAAGAGCTCCTCTGCAAACTGATCATTTTCCGGTCGCTGCCACATTGCTGGTGTCCCCCCTCGTTAGCACTTACGCTGTAGCATGACCAGCACCTGAGGACGTGCTGCGCGACTGTCCCCATGTTGCGTCTGCAGTCGGTACCCCTTTGCTTTGGCGAACCAGAAATGAACCAGAAAAGAAAGAAAACCCTCAGTTTGCTAATCTTCTCGTATTCTAACAAATATTGCTGGGAAAATCAAGCTTTTCGGAGGATGTGTTTGAGAAAGATTCCTTGGGATATGTCATTGCAACGAGCCCCGGGACGATGCAATCGCCCCCGTGTCATTGCGAGGAGCGCAGCGACGAAGCAATCCCCCTCTCGTCCC
>CAKZNX010000426.1 GCA_937132045.1 uncultured bacterium | reverse complement strand
CGTGCGAATGCTCCAGCGCCGAGAGCCGCTCAATCGCTTCCGCGTGCGAATGCTCCAGCGCCGAGACCCTTTCACTCAAGCCCTCATCGGCTCGCACCAGCTTGGCAGTGGTTTCTTTCAGCTCTCGCATCGCCTGCACGAGATCGGCTACCTGCGCAGGCAGGTTCACCACCTCGACCGGCAGCAGTTCCTGACGCAACTGGTCGCGCCATTCAGGGTGTTCTCGCAACAAGCGCAGAAGGTCGGAAAAATCTTCTATCGTAAATGGCATCTTTCTGCTCACCACCTCTATCATACCGAATCTGCACGATCTTCGCAACGCCGGTGTGCAGCATCATTTTTCTTTGCTGTACTAAAATGTTGACAATTTTCTTCCGCGTGTTTATAATGCATCGCAGGAGGCAGAATAATATGGCTTCGGTGCTGGAGCGAGTATCGGCGCTATACACCTCACTGAACGAGGCGGAACGCAAGGTCGCGGACTTCGTGCTGAACAGCCCCGAAGCGGCACGCGGGTGCAGTGTCATCCACCTCAGCGACCTGAGCGGTGTCAGCGAGACCACCGTCGTGCGGTTTTGCCGGGCAATCGGCTTCAAAGGCTACGCCGACTTCAAACTGGCACTGGTGGCAGACCTTGCCCCACACCGTGAACCTCTGCCCGACGTGCACGGCGATGTCTCGCCCGAAGATGACCTGCCCACGCTGGTGCAAAAGGTGCTGAACATGGATGTACTGGCGGTCGCCAGCACGAAGGACCTGCTGGACATGGCGCAGTTCGAGCGGGCAGTAGAGGCGATTGCGCAGGCGCGGCGCGTGGCGATATTCGGCGTGGGCAGCTCCTTGCCCGTGTGCATGGACCTGCAGTATCGTCTCCAGCGATGCGGTATCAACAGCCTCTTCTCGGTAGACGACCACATTCAGGCAATCAACGCTGCCCTGCTTGAACCGGGGGACGTTGGGCTGGCGGTCTCCTACTCCGGCGAGAGCCGTGAAACCATCGAGTCGGTGGAGCTGGCAAAGGAGGCTGGAGCAACCACCCTCTGCGTGACCAGTTTCCGCCGTTCCCCCCTGACAAGGCTGTGCGACATCTGCCTGATCACCTCTGCCGGACGCACGCAGTGGCTGGACGAGACCATTACCGCCCGACTGGTGCAGCTGGCGCTGTTCGACGCGCTGTGTGTGGCACTGGCGCGACGCAAACAGGGCGAATCTGTTGCCATCCTTCAGAAAATCGCCCGTGCGGTGGAGCGAAAGAGGCACGCTGTATGACGGTCGCACCGCTTCGATTACTGCCCGGAATCAAGTCCGACCCCATCGAATACCGTTACTCCTATCCCTGGCTGTTTCGGCTCGCCGCAGAGGAGGGGGTGCCATGTATCCAGCTGGGAAGCACCTTCGAGTTCTATCTTCTGCCTGACGACTTTTTTCACTGGCTGCGCGACCAGGCAGAGCGCGCTGGCGTGCGCATCCACAGCCTGTTCACCGCGCACCGCGAACTGGGAGGCTTCTTCCGCCACGAACCCGGCTGGGAGCATGTTGCACGGCGGATGTTCGAGCGACATGTCCAGATTGGTGCCATCCTCGGCGCAAAATCGGTTGGACACAACCCGGGAACGGTGTTGCGCGACGAGGTGCACACCAAACCGCAGGGAGTTTATCGCTACCTGCAACATATGAAGGAGCTCATGCACTTCGCGCACGAGCACGGCGTGCAGTGGCTGACCATCGAGCCGATGTCGTGCCTTGCCGAGCCGCCCACCCTGCCACAGGAGATCGAGCAGATGGGCGAGGAGCTCACCGCCTACCATCAGCAACATCCGGATACCACCGCGCGTGTGGGCTTCTGCGCCGACGTTTCGCATGGCTACGCAGACCGGGAAGGCAACGTGGTGTGGGACAATGTGCAGACGTTCCGCGCGACCCTGCCATACCTTTACGAAGTGCACCTGAAAAACACCGATGCGCTGTTCCACTCCACCTTCGGCTTCAGCGAGGAAGAGCGGCAGAAAGGCATCGTGCGGCTGGAAGAGTTTCGCGACCTACTCCACACCCACGCCCATTCGCTGCCGGTGCACGAAGTGGTGGGCTATCTGGAGATTGGCGGACCGAAGCTGGGGCGCGACTACAGCGACCGGCATCTGGAGAGGGCTTTGCGCCAGTCCCTGCAGTATGTGCGTGAAGCATGGTGCACTCCCCCATCGCCGGCGCCGCTGAGGGTTGCTCGGCAGGAGACAGTATCCGTCACGCCGGTGCGTTTCTCTGCATCGCTCATGTGCGCCGACCTGCTGAATCTGGAAGACCACGTGCGCCAGCTGGAGGCAATGGGTGTGCACTACCTGCACTTCGACCTGATGGATGCTCACTTCACGCCCAACATGCCGATGGGGATGGTGGTGCTGGAACAGTTGCGTGAGCGCACGCAGCTTCCCTTCGACGTACACCTGATGGTGGAAGACAATGACCTCTTTGTGCGCCAGCTTGCGCCGCTGGGTATGCAGTGTATCTCCGTACATGCCGAATCTGCCCTGCATCTGGATCGCACGCTGAGCCTAGTTCGCGAGGAGGGCGCTTGTGCGGGAGTGGCGCTGAACCCCGCCACCCCTCTGGATGTACTGGAGTACGTGCTGGACAAGGTGGATTTCGTGCTGGTCATGACCGTCAACCCCGGCTTTGCCGGGCAGAAGCTGGTTGCCACCGCGTTGAGCAAAATCGCCCACTGCAGGCGCTTTCTGGACGAGCGGGGCTACATCCACATCCCGATACAGGTCGACGGCAACGTCAGTTTCGAGAACATCCCGAAGATGGTGGCGGCGGGCGCAGACATCCTGGTGCTGGGTTCCAGCAGCCTGTACTCTCCCGAGGCGACCATCTGGCAAAACTATCGGCGGGTGCTGCAGGCAGTGCACGCTGGACTGCGACAACGGCGCGGAGGTGACGTTTGAGCAATGAGGGCGCTGGTACTATATGCCGTTGGCGACCTGCGCTACGAGCAGGTTCCCGATCCACAGCCAGCGTTGGGCGAGGTGCTGATACGTGTGGCGTATTGCGGGGTATGCGGTTCGGACATTCCACGTATCTTCAGGAAGGGGACCTATCGCTTCCCGCTGATTTGTGGGCACGAGTTTTCTGGCGTCGTGGAACGGTGCGGCGAGGGAGTGCAGGCTTTTCAGCCGGGTGACCGCGTCACGGTGTTCCCGCTCATCTGGTGCGGGCGATGTTTCGCCTGCGAGAAGGGCAGGTATGTGCAGTGCGAGGCATACGATTACCTTGGCTCGCGACGCGATGGCGCGTTCGCGGAGTATGTGGTTGCTCCTCAGCACAACCTGCTGCGCGTTCCCGAAGGCGTCTCTCTGCAGGAGGCGGCGATGACTGAACCTGCTTCTGTTGCCCTACACGCACTGCGTCGCGCCGGGGGCTGTCAGCCGGGCGAAACAGTGACAATCTTTGGGGCGGGACCCATCGGGCTGATGGTGGCGCAATGGGCAAGGATGATGGGCGCTTCGCAGATAGTGCTGTTCGACGTGGTGGAGAAGAAGCTCGCGCTGGCACGAACGCTGGGGTTCCCGCACGCATACCATTCGCTGCGCGATGCGCCTGAGCAGGTTATCCCGCAGCTGACAGACGGTCTGGGGGCGCACCTGTGCATCGAGGCGGCAGGTGTGCCGAAGACGCTTCTGCAGACTTGCTGGTCGGCGAGGCGCGGCGGACGGGTGGTCCTGCTGGGTAACCCGTGTGCAGACGTAACCCTCTCGACAAGCCTGCTATCGCAGCTGATGCGCCGCGAGATCGACCTGCACGGCACATGGAACTCGGACTACGCGGTGCATAGCAGAGACGATGACTGGCACACCACTCTGGAGGCGATGGCGCATGGCGGTTTGCAGCTGATGCCGCTGGTCACTCACCGTGTGCCGTTGCGCGAAGCGAAGGAGACCCTGCACGCGATGC
>CAKZNX010000425.1 GCA_937132045.1 uncultured bacterium | reverse complement strand
TCTTCTTCGCGTTCCTTGCGGGTACGCTGCACGCGAGCGGTGAGTTCCTCATACTTCTGCGGCTCCAGATACTTGAATGCGAGGTCTTCCAGCTGCCATTTGATCTGCCAGATGCCGAGCCGGTGCGCCAGTGGGGCGAGGATGCGTTGGGTCTCGGCGGCGATTTTGATCTGCCGCTCGCGGGGCAGGGCGTCCAGAGTGCGCATGTTGTGCAGACGGTCTGCCAGCTTGATCACCATCACCCGCAAATCGCGTGACATCGCCAGAAGGATGTGACGCAAGTTTGCCGACGCCATCGCCTCGTCGCGCTTTCGCTTCCTTCTCTCGTGATTGGTGGTGTCGCCGAAGTCGCGCTCCACATCCAGATGCGTGCTCAGTTTGGTGACTCCATCCACCAGCAGCGCAATCTCTCCGCCGAACCCCTGCCCGATGTCGTCGATGGTGATTTGCGGGTCGCCGTTATCGTCTCGGCTGTCCTCCACCACATCATGCATCAAACCCGCAGCGATGGTGGGCACGTCCATCTCCAGCTCGGCGAGGATACCTGCCACTGCCAGGGGATGGGTGATGTATGGCTCGCCCGAGGCGCGGGTCTGACCTTTGTGAAGATGTTCGGCGACCCAATAGGCGCGCACGACGAGGCTGGTATCCGCCTGCGGAAGATACTCGCGCACCCTGTCCAGGAGCACGATGAGGTCTTCCGGCAACTCGGTGCCAGTATGCTGGGATAGAATATGTCTGAGTTCGTCCTGCACCATCGCCGTCGGTTTTGGGGTTAAGCGGTTATTACTCTAGTATACCCGAACTGTGCCGGATATCGTTCACGATTAGCTGAATTTCCTGTCGTCCGTTATGCGCATTCCATTGCGGTGTTGCCACCATATCCACCTCGTCACCCACAGCGAAGCGTTCGTCATATTCGCCCATGCCGAAGGCGATACAACCGGTTGGATACAGTGCCTCGCCGCGTACGGTGAGTTTCCAGTGAGAGCCGTCGATGCCTACGCGCCGTTTGTCCAGTATGGTCAGCCCGCGAATGAGGAACAGGGGCTCGTGGTTGCCGTGCCCGAACGGTTCCATCAGAGCAATCTCGTCTGTCAGCTGCTGCACGATTTCCTCGGGGGCGATCTCAGCGTCGATATCGAGGCGCGGCAGGAGGTCCTCGGGCGTCATCCACTGGTAGGCAAGGCTGTTAAGGTGCTGGCGCAGCTCATCGATGTACTGCGCACGGATGGAGAAACCCGCTGCCAGAGTGTGACCTCCACATTCGATGAAGAGATCGCGCCTCGCCTCGATGGCACGGAAGATGTCGTAGGCACGCACGCTTCGCGCCGAGCCGCGTCCGACGCCACACTCTGTGTCCAGCGAGATCAGCACGGTTGGGCGGTGGTATTGCTCCAGCACCTTGCTTGCCACAATGCCGATCACGCCTTTGTCCCAGTCCTCACCGGTGAGCACCAGCACCCATTCCCGGGCGATATCGAGTTCCTGCACCTGCTGAAGCGCCAATTCCAGAATACGTTGCTGTTCAACACGGCGGCGACGGTTGTGTTCTTCCAGCTCCTGCGCCAGCAGGCGTGCGCGACTCCAGTCGTCTGTGGTCAGCAGCTCCAGCGCCACCGCTGCGTCATCCAGCCGCCCTACCGCGTTGATGCGCGGCGCCAGCGCGAACTGCACCTGGCGCATGGTCACCGGCTTGTCAGAGGGCAGCCGCGCGACCTCCAGCAGAGCCCGCACTCCTGCGCGCCGCGATTGCGGAAGGGCAGGCAAGCCGTAACTGGCAAACACGCGGTTCTCTTCAATCAGCGGCATGACGTCCGCAATGGTTCCCAGCGTCGCGAGGTCGAGGAAGTACCTGCGGTAGTTCTGTGGCGACAAGCCCTTCGCCCGCACCAGCGCCTCCCCAAGACGATAGCTGACCCCCACACCGCTGAGGTTCGGAAACGGGTAGCGCGAACCCGGCAGGTGCGGGTTGACCACCGCCAGAGCGCGCGGAATGTCCTCGCCCGGTTCGTGATGGTCGGTGATGATGACGTCGATGCCCAGCTCCGAGGCGTGCTCTACCACGGCATGCGCCTGAATGCCGCAGTCGCAGGTGAGGATGAGAGACACGCCCATCTGGTGCGCCTGATTTACCACCGGAACGCGGATATCGTAGCCGTCGCGCTTGCGGTGTGGCACCCGCGCCACCACGTCGGCACCCAGCTTGTGGAGGGTATGAAACCACAGCGCCGCGCTGGTCACGCCGTCCACATCGTAGTCGCCATACACGAGTATCTTCTCTTTGCGTTCGATCGCCTGCAGCAAACGGTTGACCGCAATCTCTGCATCAGGCAGAAGGAAGGGGTCGGGCAGGTGCGTCCAGTCCGGTTGCAGGAAGCGGTGTGCCTGCTCAGGCTCGGTAATGCCGCGGTTGACCAGCAGACGCGCCAGTATCTCGCTGACGCCGAGCTCTTGCTGAAGGCGAACGACAGCGCGTGGCTCCGAACGTTGAACCACCCAGCGTACCTGTCCAGACATGGGTCTCAAATCTGCTGAACCCCCGACACAAGGATATAGTGATATTGCGTGGAGCAGGCGGAAGGCATCCTCCTCCAAAAGCAAAAAGCGGGCAGGGTATGCCCGCTTCACCTTGCCTAAGTGCGCCGACGCCGCTTCGGACGTGACTTGCTTCCTTCGCTTGCCACACCAGCCTCAGCAGCCACTTCGGGCGCACCGTCGCGACGCACTGTTGCTTCTACGGCAGGTGCGGTAGCCACACGCGGTTGTCCTCGGCGAAGCCCCCGCCGCTCGGCAATCTCCTCCCACCATGCCACGATAGGAGTGGCATTGAAAATGGAGGAGTAAGTTCCCGTGGTGACACCGATGAGCAGAGCGATGGTTAGCAGTTTCACCACCGGGCTACCCAGAATCAGCAATGCGATAAGCACCAGAATCAGCGTCAGCGAGGTGTTGATCGACCGCGCAAGGGTCTGAATGATGCTCTTGTTCGTGATGTCGGCGAAGCTCTCATGACGGGAGCGGTTGCGCAGGTTTTCGCGCAGACGGTCGAACACCACAATGGTGTCGTGTACCGAGAAGCCGATCAGGGTGAGCATCGCCGTCACGAAGAGGGCATCCACCTCCCAGCCACGCACGGCACCCATGATGGCGAAGGTACCGATGAGCACCAGCACGTCGTGAATAAGGGCGATGACCGCCGCCACTCCGAACTTGAAGCCCTCTCGGATACCGCCGATAGCGAACCGCACCGCCAGATATAGCAGGATCAGTATCTCGGAGAGCACCACTGCCAGCACCGCGTTGCGTGTCTGTTCGCGACTGACGATACCACCCACCTGCGTGAAGCTCTGCTCTTCGAGCTGTCCCAGGCTGCCGAGCGACTGCTTCAGGCGCTCCTTCTCCTCGGGCGTAATCTCGCGGGTGCGCACGAACACCAGGTTGTTCTCGCCAACCACCGCTTTCGCTTCGCGGAAACCTGCCTGCGTCAGGGTACGCTGCACCTGCTGGGCGGTCACCGCCTGCTGGAACTTCAGTTGCAGCTCCGAGCCGCCCGCGAAGTCGATGCCAATGCGCAGTCCGTCCACCACCCAGGCGATGATGCCGATGGTGATGAAAACCCCGCTGAGAGTGAACCACGCCTTCTTCTTTCCGACGATATCCCAGTGCACCTGCCACTGTCTGCCCAGCCCGAACAGTCTCGGGTTGTTGCCGATGCCCACGCTCACCAGCGTCCAGAGCATGGTGCGCGTGACGGTGATGGCGGTAAACATGCTGATTGCCACACCGATCATGAGCATGAGGGCAAAGCCTTTGACCGCTCCTGTGCCCAGGGCAAACAGGATGAGGCTGGTGATAATCGTACACACATTCGAGTCAAAAATGGCGGTGAAGGCTCGCTTGAAACCATCGTCGATAGCCGCTCTGAGCGTCTTGCCGGAGCGCAGCTCCTCCTTCATACGCTCGAAGATGAGGATGTTGGCGTCCACCGCCATACCGATGGACAGGATAAAGCCGGTGATGCCGGGCACGGTGAACACCACGCCCAGCGCCTTGTAGGCTGCCAGTGAGTAAAGCGTATACAGCGCCAGAGCCAGCGCCGACAGCACACCGGGCAGAAGGTAGTAGCCCACCATGAATAGCAGCACGAGCCCCAGACCGACCACGCCTGCCCACAGGCTCTGTCGTACGGACTCCTTGCCCAGTGTCGCGCCCACTTTGGCAATCTGGATAATTTCCAGCGGTACCGGCAGTGCACCGGAGTTCAGCAGAGTCGCCAGCTCAGCTGCCTCAACCGCAGTGAAGCCACCCTCGATAACGCCTCTACCACCCAGAATCGCCTCATTGATTCTGGGCGCGGAGATGATGCGGTTGTCCAGAACGATAGCCAGTATCTCACCCACGTGCCTGCGGGTGAAGTCAGCGAACTTGCGCGCGCCTTCCGCGTTGAACTCGAAAGCCACCTGCGGGTTTCCAATCTGGTCGTACACCAGCTTGCAGTTGGGCTTCAATTCGGCGCCGGTTACCACGGGGTTCTGCTCACCGATTTCCGCAGCACGCGCCCGCTGATCCTGCAAAAACTCGACAACATCCACCTCTTTCTGCTGGACTGTGTCGTAGATGGTGACGACCTCACGCCCGCCTTCCTCGCGGGTCTCGATGCGGTACCGAGCCATCATGTTGCGCTCGCTCTGCACGGAGGGCAGATACCAGAACTCCAGTTGCGCGGTCGTCTGGATGAGTCGCAGAGCGTCCTTCTCGTCCACCACGCCGGGCAACTCCACCAGAATGCGGTCCTGTCCCTGCCGAGCCACCACCGACTCAGTGACACCGAGGCGGTTCACGCGCCGCTCCACGATATCCACCACGGAAGCCATGTTTTCGGGCTTCCACTCCTTTTGCTTCTCGGGGGGAAGCTTCTCGGTCTGCGCGCGCAGCACCACGCGCACACCGCCTTTCAGGTCCAGTCCGAGCTTGAAGGGGTCGGTACCCTTGGGTGCCATCAGCGGCTGAACGATCACCACCCACGCGGACACCAGCGTGACCAGTATGATGACAATCCACCAGCGGGTATTCGTATCCAAAGCGGAAAACCTCCAGCCTTATCCAGAATACAGACAAACCTAAGGGAATTATACAAAATCGCAGGGTGACCGTCAAGCGAAGGTGTGTCTAATGGCTACCATCGCTCCTCATGCACCCGCGACGGGTCAAACTGCGTACGGGGAGGTTTTTCCTCCGCCGGATGTCCGATGGCAATCAGACAAAGCGGTGTAACCTCTTCGGGCAATGCGAGCATCTCGCGCACCCTTTTCTCGCGGTCGGGCTTGGGATGCACGCCAATCCACACGGCTCCCAGTCCCAGCGCGGTGGCAGCCAGCAGGATGTTTTCGGTGGCAGCGCTGGTGTCCTGCACCCAGTACTCCGACTGAGCGGGCACTCCGCAAACGGCGATGCCGACAGCGGCACGCTCCAGCATGTGGGCGTGCTGATGCACACCGGCAAGGCGTCGCAGCCGCTCGCGGTCACGCACCACCACAAAGTGCCAGGGCTTTTCGTTGCGGGCAGAGGGCGCAGCCATCGCTGCTTCCAGCAGAGCCTGAATGTCGGACTCGGTGACCGGCTCCGACGTATACTGGCGAATGCTCCTCCGGGCAAAGACAATCGACAACCGTGCATCCATTCGGCAGACACCTCCCAGTCTCACAACACTTCACGCCAGATACCGTTTTTCTCACGGGGGCGCGTTTCCTGCGTTACACATCAGCGTGGGTAGCGTTCGGGGTACAATGGGGGAAACCAAACCCTGCAGGTGAAAAAGCCTTGAAAGCAAGCGACCCGAATGCGCTCTGCTTCGATATGATTATCCGCGGCGGCACGGTGGTCGACGGCACGGGCAGCAAGCCCTTCGTTGCCGATGTGGGCATTCGCGGTGAGAGGATTGCCGCCATCGGTGACCTGCACGAGGCTCATGCGCCATGCACCATCGAGGCAGGGGGGCTGTGTGTTGCCCCCGGCTTTATCGATATCCATACCCACTCCGACATCAGCTTGCTGTACAACCCTCAGCAAACATCTGCACTGGTGCAGGGTATCACCACGCAGGTGGTGGGCAACTGCGGTATCGCGATGGGTTTGATTACCGATGAGCCTATCTTTGCCTATGAGCGACGCTGGCTGGCGCCCTACGGCGTTCGGGTGGCGTGGGAGGGCAGACTGTCGCGGTTCCACGACCGCGTTTCCGAGCAGGGTATCGGCACCAACATCGTCCCTCAGGTAGCGCATGGCACCATCCGCAAGCGAGTGATGGGCATGGAACGGCGAGCGCCAACCCGCAGCGAGCTCAACGCCATGTGTGCGCTGGTGGAGCAGGCAGCAGAAGACGGTGTCTGGGGCTTCTCCACGGGGTTGGAATACGCGCCCGGCTCCTACGCGAGCACGGAAGAGGTTATCGAGCTGGCGAAGGTAGCGGCGAAGCATGGACTCTTCTACTCCACGCACCTGCGCGACGAAGCCGACCGCCTCATTGAAGCGGTGCA
>CAKZNX010000424.1 GCA_937132045.1 uncultured bacterium | reverse complement strand
CCGTCCAGATAGGTTGGCTGAAGCCGGTGCTGGTTGGCGCTGGAGACGAACAGGATGTCGGGTGCGCGGCTGGAGTGGGGCAGGCGCATCTGGAACGGCTCATAATAGACACTTCCTGCGGATTTCCATCGTACGAACGCACGAAACAGTTCGATTAAAAATCCACCAACGTCCTGATGCTCACCTGAAACGGGGCTCATCATCACAACCTCGCCGCTGACCCACTCGGCGTGGGTGTCTTCATCCAGCCAGTGCAGGAACTGGTCAAAGGTCATTCTCCTGGGCGGCGCCTGTGCGGACATGCCAATCACCTCTACCCGCATTATAGCATATCAGGTATCGGGATGCAGAACGTGCTGGGGTAGGGCGATGCTATCGAGCCGTGCGCCCATCTTCGCCACAACCTGTGCGGCGCAGTAGGCAGCGATCCTGCCCACCGTTTGCAGTTTCTGACCGGTGCACAGACCGTACAGCAGTCCCGCCGCATACATGTCGCCCGCGCCCGTGGCGTCCACCGCCTGTACGGCGAAGGCTGGTACCTCATGCAACGTGTCTCCTTGCCGGATGAGGGCTCCGCGCCGATCCATCGTCACCACGGCGACATCGCAGTATTCCGAGAGCACACGCGCGGCATCGTACGGGGTCTCGGTGTGGCTGAGCTCCTGCGCCTCTGCTGCGTTACCGATGAGCACGTCCACGTGCTGTTCCAGCAGGCGCTGAAAGTCCTCGCGGTGGCGCTGTACGCAGAAGATATCGGACAGGCTGAATGCTACCCGCACACCTGCTCGGTTTGCCTCGCGCATCGCATGGAGCACCGCCTGCTTTTGCGACGGAGTGTCCCACATGTAGCCGGTGACGTACAGGTAGCGGCTATGGCGCAAGTCGTCGATGTTCACCTCATCGGGGCGAAGCTGCTGGCTGGCGCCCAGATAGGTGCACATGGTGCGCTGGGCGTCGGGGGTCAGCAGGATGAACGAGACGCCGGTGCTTCCCTCGCCAACCGCCAGGTTGGGCTTCACGCCTTTTTCGCTGAGGCTTTGGCGATAGAGTGCGCCGTGCTCGTCGTCGGCGACTTTGCTGGTGTAACAGGCGGTACCGCCCAGCAGAGCGACGCCGATCATGGTGTTTGCGCCGCTGCCTCCCGCCTCCAGGTGCACCATCTGTCGGGCGAGATGTTCTACCAGGCGGTTTCGCTGTCCGGCGTCGATGAGGAACATCCCGCCTTTGTGCAGTCCCAGACTGCCGATGAGCGAGTCGTCTACCCGCGCCTGCAGGTCGACCAGCGCGTTACACATGCCGAATACGTCAAAAGCCATGAAGGACCTCCGGGCTGGTTACTTTGATGATGGTACCTCACCCCC
>CAKZNX010000423.1 GCA_937132045.1 uncultured bacterium | reverse complement strand
TAGCGCGGCATCATGCCACAGCCTGCCCACGTGGCGTTTCCGTCACCGTCGTTCACCAGGTCGCAGTCTCGCTGAAGTGCACGCTCAGCACCGTCTCTTTGTGGCGGACGACCGATCCAGTCGACCCAGTCCCACTCCCATGTGCCGAAATAGCACCAGCCCCAGAAGGCGTCATTCACTCCCTTCTCGACGATGATGATCTTCTCAGCAGGCTCGTCTACCACGGAGATGTGCGCTACCCGGTGGCGTGCATCGGTGCCACCGGCAGGCCAGTTCCAGAAGTTGGCGAACAGGTCAAAGTGAACTCCATATATCTGGCCCTGCGTGGCGTCAGGGAAAGACGGGCACCGATAGATGCCAGCCGCACCCCAGCTGTACTCTACCCCCTGCGCGTCGCGATAGCGGTCGCCACTCTTGACGTAGGGCCAGATCATGCTATACCACTGCTGCTGAGGCACACCCGTGCTACCGCCGCCGTACTCGGACATCGGGAAATACTCGTCGTAGTCCTGCATGTACATCATCACGCCGAGCGAGGCTTGCTTCATGTTGCTGAGACAGGTAGTGCCTCGTGCCTTCTCACGCGCTTGCGAGAAGACGGGGAAGAGGATCGCTGCGAGGATGGCGATAATGGCTATCACCACCAGCAGCTCGATCAGCGTGAACGCTTTGCGGTTCATGTAATGCACCCTCCTTGCAGAGTCGAGTATGTTTGCTATAGCGCCGTACGGATGGTAAACAGCGCGTATAAGGCAGCGTGGTGCCTTGATACCTCAGTTGAGCCGGACAGGTCTTAATCGTTTAAGAATTATCGATTCCATTATATCTGCGTTTTGCTCGTTTGTCAAGCGCGGTATACGTTTTTTCGGAACTGAGCCAGAATCTCGTACCAAGACGGGTATGCCCACCCTGTTCGGCAGGAGGAGGTTTCTCCCACGCGAATCTGTTGCATGTAAATCCGCTGAAGGAAGGGAGGATGGCGATGAAAGCCAGTGCTGGTGCATTACTTCTGCTTTGTGCCGCTGCGGCGCACGCTCAGATCACCCTCACAGCGGCTGGACGAGCGCGGTTGCCTGTACTGATTCAATATGGCGCCACCCAGACAGAGCGATATGCCGCCGAGGAGCTGGCGAACCATCTCCAGCAGATTACCGGCGCACGCTTCGAACTGCGTGAGATCCACCCTGGCGAGGTACCGCAAAACGGCATTATCGTCGGACCCGGGCATCTGGCAGAGACGGTTTTTCCGGATATCCGCTGGGCGGAACTCGGGGCAGAACAGGTGATCATGCGCACAAAGGGCAATTACCTGTTACTGGCAGGCGGACGCCCGCGAGGTACGCTCTACGCAGTTTATCGCTTCCTGAGCACCCAGTGCGGTGTGCGCTGGTGGACGCCCTGGGCAACCCACATCCTCAGGAAAAGCAACCTTCGAGTCCCTGCGCTGTCGGTGGATGAGAAGCCCGCTTTTGAGTATCGGGAGCCGTACTGGTTCCCCGCGTTCGACGGCGACTGGGCGGCACGAAACTACTACAACGGACACAGCGCCCGCCTCACCGAAAAGCACGGCGGCAAAATCATCTATAAAGGCTTCGTGCACACCTTCTACCCGCTGGCTCCTCCAGAAGAGTACTTCGACAAGCATCCTGAGTGGTACAGCCTCATCAACGGCAGACGTACTTATCAGGGCGCTCAGTTGTGCACCACCAACCCCGAACTGCGCGAGTTCCTGGTAGAGCGCGTGCGTCAGTGGCTGAAGGAGTCTCCCGAAGCCAGCATTATCTCCATCTCTCAGAACGACTGGGCAGGAGCCTGCCAGTGCGACAACTGCAAAGCTATCGATGACCGGGAGGCTACACACGCGGGCTCGGTGCTGGAGCTGCTGAACTTCATCGCGGAACGGCTGGAGAAGGAGTTTCCGAACGTCGCGTTTGACACGCTGGCATATCAGTACACCCGCAAGCCCACCAAAACGCTGAAACCTCGACATAACGTCATCGTCCGGCTGTGCTCGATTGAGTGCAACTTCGCGCAGCCCCTGGAGCATACCAGCAACAAAGCCTTTGCGGACGACATCCGTGGGTGGTCTCGGATGAGCGACCGCCTCTACGTGTGGGACTACACCACCAACTTCAGCCATTACGTTCAGCCCCACCCCAACTACTTCGTGCTGGGTCCCAACGTGCGTTTCTTCCACCAGCATGGGGTGCGCGGGCTGTTCGAGCAGGGTGCGTATCAGTCGCACGGCTCCGAGTTCTCCGAGCTTCGGGCGTGGGTGCTGGCGCAACTGCTCTGGAACCCGTATCAGGACGACCGCAAGCTGATCGACGAGTTCCTGAAGGGCTACTACGGGAAAGCAGCGCCATACATCAAACAGTATATGGAGATGATGGCGGACGCGGCGAAGGACTTCTACATGACCTGCTTTACCGGCACCAATGCGCCGTTCCTGAACTTCGACACGCTCAGCCGAGCCGAGGAGGTGTGGCAAAAGGCGGCGGCAGCGGTGAAAGACAATCCCGACCTGCTCTGGCGGGTGAAGCAGGGACACCTGCCCGTGCGATACGCTTTCCTGACCAACTGGATGCGCCTGCGGCGGGAGTGCCTGTTGAAAGGTGCGAGGTGGCCCCTGCCCCTTTCGCGCAAGGCGGTGGCTGACGACTGGCTGGCAGTCGCAACAGGTGCCGGACCGAAAGGCTGGTCGCCGATGACGCATGTGAACGAAGGCGGCTTGACCCCGCAGAAGTTCGTGGAGCGCTTCGCCGTGGACGAACCCGACCCCGTGATCCCCGAAAGCGTGCGCAGGACGGGTATCATCCCCCCGCCGGCAGACCTTCCAGATGCCGACCCGAAGGCGTGCGTGGACGCGCAGGAGTCCGCAGCCCGCATCACCAACGAGGGCAACTGGGGCTTCTATGCGGGTGACCCGCTGGCATCCGACGGGGTAGCGGTGAAGATGCCCGGTAACCATCATGAGTGGGCATATCATGTTCCTGTGTCTGCCCTGCCCGAACGCGCGCGCAAGGGACGATGGAAGGTATACGTGGTACTGCGCGCAGAGAAGAAGCCTGACGTTGACCCACAGCGCGACGGCTTCTGGGCGGGCGTGTGGGACACCACAGCATTGAAATCGGCGGGCGAAATCCGCGGTAAAGTCGCCGACCTCGATGAGAAAGCGTATCGTTCTTTCCTCATCGGCACTGTGGAGATAAACCCGAACATGTACATCTGGGTGGCTCCACCGGCTTCGGGCATCGACGGTCCCGTGCATGTGAGCGAGGCTCAGGCGAATCTGAAAGCGCTCTGGGTGGACCGGGTGTATCTGGTGCCCCAACGGTAAGCGACGCTGTCGCACCTTCTGGAGGGCGAACCTCCTGGTGAGCCGAAACGACTGCAACCGGACGGCTCGGCGGGAGCCTCGCCCTCCACAGATGTCGTGTCATTGCGAGCCTGCCCCCAAGGCAGGCGAAGCAATCCCCTGCGCTGTACGGTAAGTGGAGGAGATTGCTTCGTCACTGCGTTCCTCGCAAGGACACACGGGCGACGTGTCATTGCGAGCCTGCCCTTAAGGCAGGCGAAGCAATCCCCTGCGGTTTATGGTAAGTGGAGGAGATTGCTTCGTCACTGCGTTCCTCGCAATGACACATTGCCCTCCGTGTCATTGCGAGCCTGCCCCCGAGGCAGGCGAAGCAATCCCCTGCGGTTCATGGTAACTGGAGGAGATTGCTTCGTCACTGCGTTCCTCGCAA
>CAKZNX010000422.1 GCA_937132045.1 uncultured bacterium | reverse complement strand
TCGAAGGCGTGAAAGCCGCGGTCAAAGTTGTAGCCGTGATTGAGCAGGTGCGGCGTGTCCAGGATCATCATGGTGGTGTAGCCTGCCTCCGACAGCAGTTGCGCCAGCACCGTTTCGTCGCGCGGCAGAGGCGACCAGTCCCTGTGAGGGAACGTCCACTTGCCCGTGAACAGGTCGGTGCGGGCAGGCACGGTCGGGAAGGAGCCACAGCAGGCGCGCTCGAACACCTGAGCGGTCTGCGCGAAGCGGTCGATGTATGGCGTGAGCACGTGCCTGCCGCCGTAGCAGGTCAGGTTGTCCCGTCGGAAGGTATCCGAGATGAACAGCACGATGTTGGGTGGTGTTGACGGCATCAGTCGGCGTCCTCCAGTGCGCGAAGTAAAAGGTCCACAGGGCGCACCCGGCAGCCAGTGCGTTCGGATTCGTTCGCTGCGAACGCGATTGCCTGCGAGCGTAAAGCGTCTTCCCCACCGGTAAGCGGCTCCTTCTCCTCGCGGACGCACTCCACGAAATGGCGCAGTTCGCTGGCAAACGGGTCCACAGGCTCCAGTTCCAGCGGCACGAAACCCTGCGACCACTCCGGTTTGCGGCGTGAGAAGACGTGCAAGCCGTTGCAGTTGTGCACGCAGCCTTCAGTGCCCTCCAGCCAGAGCTTGCGGTAGAAGGCAGGATAGGGCGACATCCAGTTGATACTGAGCGTCGCTACCGCACCGGTGGTGAAGAGCAGATTGACCACGCCAGCGATCTCGCCTTCCATGCGGTCGGGATTGTAGAAGGTTTCGGCGGATACCCATTCGACCTCGCCAATGAACCAGCGCAACAGGTCCAGCCGATGGCACCCCGCGCTGGCAATGGCTCCCCCGCCGAGCCGCTCGCGACTGCGTGCCCAGTGCCCGGGCGGTATAAACACATCTTGCAGGTGGTCAACCTGTGCCAGAATGGGCGCACCCAGCCAGCCCTCCTCCACCAGCTGTTTGGTGCGCTGATTCTCCGCCTCGAAGCGCTCCACGAAAGCGACCATCAGACGCACGCTCGCCTCGCGGGCGACGCGCACCATACGCCAACCGTCCTCCAGCGTGGTGGATATCGGTTTTTCCACGAAGATATGCTTGCCCATATGCGCTGCGGCGATTGCCACCTCGGCGTGCAGGTCGTGCGGAAGGCAGATGTCCACGGCGTCGATATCCGGACGTTCCAGCACTGCACGCCAGTCGGTGAGGGCGACTTCCGCTCCGGCGTCGCGGGCGCGCTCCTCGGCAAGTGCGGGTTCCACATCGCAGGTGGCGATGACGCGCACCTCCTCCGGACCGAGACTGAGCATCCCGCGCACGTGCGCCCGCGAAATACCCCCACAGCCAATCAAACCGATACGAACTGGCTGGCTCATGGCTCTCCTCCCTCTGAAGGCGTCCACCAGATGGCAAAGGTACCGAAGTCGTGGTCGGTGTGGTTGCGCACGGTGTGCCAGACGTTGGCAGGAATGACGACCACATCCCCCGTCCGGATCACCTCTTGTTCGTCCTCAATCTGCAGGGTGGCTTCGCCCTGACGTACGTAGTACAGCTTGGCGACAGACACCCGCTCGGGCTTTTGCGCCATGCCCGGTTTCAGCACGCCGAACGCGCAGCCAAACGGTGCGCCGATTTCATCGTTCGCGAAGACGCCCTGTGCGAGGATAGTGCCCCCATGCGCTGGCTGCAGTGCATCAGGGTGAAACGAACGGATGAGCATGGTCGTTCTCCTCTCAGAGTATTCCCCGTAAAGGTATTCGCCGTCGGTCGCGAATACCTGCCTGGAGGAGTCTCATCGCACCGGGCGACTGAGGCACCGCGTTTTCCACCCTCCACGATGCCGAAGCCGACAGGTCAGCCATCCAGCGGGAGCTCAGGCATCTGCGAAGAGGACCCGAAGTGTCTCTGCGCTACCTGCAGGAAGCGGGCGCGTCCCTCTTCCAGCCCCACCAGCGGGGGCGGATAGTCCGCAAACCTCCGGTGGAGGCTCGAGATGTCGAGCAGGTCGTTGCTGGTCGCGCCATAGAGCTCGGGCACGTATTGACGGATGTAGTGCCCTTCGGGGTCGAATTTCTGTGCCTGAAGGATGGGGTTGAAGATGCGGAAGTAGGGCAGAGCATCGGCGCCACAGCCTGCCGTCCACTGCCAGTTGCCCACGTTCATGGCGAGGTCGGCATCTACGAGGTTTTGGTAGAACCACCGCTCGCCCCAGCGCCAGTCGATGAGCAGATGCTTGGTCAGGTAGCTTGCCACCACCATGCGCACACGGTTGTGGATCCAACCCTCCTGCAGTAACTGTCTCATGCCGGCGTCCACCAGAGGCACACCCGTTTTGCCCTGTGTCCACCGCTCGAAGTCGCTTTCATCGTTGCGCCAGGGGAAGCCGCGCCAGTCCTCGCGCAGCTCGGTTTGCGGGGTATGGGGATGATGATACAGCAGATGCGAGTAGAAGTCGCGCCAGGCGAGTTCCTTCACGAACTGTTCGCTGACACCCCACGAGTCCCGAAGCATCTGGCGCAGCGAGACAAGCCCACAGCGGATGTAGGGACTCATGTGCGACACACCGGGCACAGCAGGCAGGTTCCGCTGGGTGCTGTAACGCGACAGGGCGCGCACCACAAACTCCTGCCAGCGTTCCTGAACCTCCTGCTCGGTGGAGTACCAGCGACGGGCTGGTGCAGTGTCGACCTGTGGCAGGGGCGTCTCGGGTACATCGAGCAGAGGCGTCTGCAGGCTTTGTGGGACGGGGATGAAACTGCCGGGCTGAACGTGCTGGGTGAAATGACGCCTGTAGAACTGCGTGAAGCTGGGATAGGTTACGTTGGGCAGAGGGCTGAGCAGGCTGTCTCTCAACACGCGAACGCGGATGCCTTTGCGGTTCAGCAACGCCTGCAACTGGGCGTCCCGTTCGCGCGAATGTGGCTCCACGTCCTCACAGAAACGCACCTCGTCCGGCTGGGCGATATCGAAGAACGTTTCCTGGTCACCCGAACAGACTACATACAGCTTGCCTCCAAGCCCCTCGATGCCCGCCCTCAGCTGGCGCAGGGCGTGGAAGAAGAGCGCACGCAGGTTATCGCCATGCTCCTCCTGGTTATAGGCATCGAGGAAGAAGACGGGAATGAACTGAACGTCCTCCGCTCCTTCCAGAAGCGGGTTGTCGGTGAGGCGCAGCTCGCGCCGGAAGATGGCTACCACACGTCTCATGCTATCTCCCCTGAGAGAGTATTTCGTGAAGCTGTGCTGTCTGTATTATACGGAAGGAAAAGGAGGAGCATCCCCCGCCGGAGGGCAAGGCGGGGGCATGCTGAGAGAGGAGGGGCTTCGGACAGAACGACGCTTCTCTCCAGTCGCCCCTAAGCGAATCCGACTTGAGTATACTTGTAGGGCATTAAGGGGGCATTAACGTTTGCGGTGGGTGGCTCATGCAGTTACGCGCCCACCCCCCCTTCCCCCTCTCCCAAAACTTCGGGAGAGGGGGGCAATACAGCGACGCGTCCTCTCTTGCGGCTCCCTTCGATTAACCAGCGAGTGCCTCGCTGGCGATAGTGTCGAAGTTCATCTCGCTGGCGCCGGTGGTGATGTAATGGAAGTATCCCGCCGAGGCGATCATCGCCGCGTTGTCTGTGCAGAGGATGAGTGGTGGTATCACCAGCTGGTAGCCTCGCTTACCCGCCTCCTCGCTCATCACCGCCTTCAAGCGCGAATTGGCAGCGACGCCTCCACAAACGGCGATGCGCGGTATACCAGATTCCTCCGCGGCGCGGATAGTCTTGCCCACCAGCACATCCACAATCGCCTCCTGAAAGCTTGCCGCCGTATCCGCTACGTTCAGGGAATCGCCCATCTGCCGAACGTAGCGCAAGAGGGCGGTCTTCAGCCCGCTGAAGCTGAAGTCGTAACTGCCCTCCTCCAGCCACGCGCGAGGAAAGGCAACCGCCTGCGGATTGCCCTCCTTCGCTTTACGGTCGATGACAGGTCCACCCGGATAGCCCAGATTCAGCAGTCGCGCCGCTTTGTCGAAGGCTTCTCCGGCGGCATCATCACGGGTGCTACCCAGACGCCGACGACGCCCGTGCCCTTCCACGATATGCAGGTCGGTATGTCCGCCCGACACAATCAGGCAGACGAACGGAAAGTGCAGGTCTGGCACCGTGAGGAAATTGGAGGCGATGTGCCCTTCCAGGTGGTGCACCGCCACGATGGGCTTGCCCAGCGCATATGCCAGCGCTTTGCCTGCGGACACCCCCACCATCAGCGCGCCCACCAGCCCGGGACGGTTGGTAACGGCAACAAGGTCAACATCAGCATAGCCGATTCCCGCCCGCCCCAGCGCCTCCTCGATGATCACACTAAGGCGTTCCACGTGCTTGCGCGCCGCCACTTCGGGCACCACGCCACCGGTCAGCGCGTGAATATCCACCTGCGAGGCAATCACATTGGACAATATCTCCACTCCGTCACGCACCACCGCAACGGAGGTCTCGTCGCAGCTGGTCTCGATACCCAGAATCTTCACCTCATCCTCCTCACCCCGAGTGTTCCTGTTGCACGCGAAGCAGGTTCCAGCGATTGGTGCGCAGTAACTGCTGGTACTCCGGCATCTGCATGTCGCCAGCCCACATAATCAATGCGTCTTCGCGCGTGTCGGCATAGTAGCCTTTGCGGATAGCAACGGTGCGAAAACCGTACTTGGTGTAAAGGTTCTGCGCGGCGATGTTGGAGATGCGCACCTCCAGCGTGGCTTTGCGAGCGCGACGGGCGATGGCGACCTCCAGCAGAGCCAGCAACAGGCGCTCGCCGATGTGGTGCCGACGATAATCAGGGTGCACCGCCAGCGTGGTGATGTGCGCTTCGTCCATAATCACCCACATCCCGCCGTAGCCCGCTACGCGCTCATTCACCTTCGCCACCAGGTAACAGGCTGGCTGGTGATGCAATTCGTTGTAAAAGGCGTTCTCGTGCCACGGCGTGACGAAGCACATCCGCTCGATGCGCATGATCTCCGGGATGTCCTCCGCCCGCATGGGCTCTATCGCCAGTTGGGGCAAGACCGTTGCCATCCGACACCACCGCCGTTTTATTATACCCCCCCACCAGCCAGTCCTGTTGGAGGCTCGCTATCGCCGAGGCAGGCAAAGCCCATTTCAGAGATGGTTATGTCCCAGTTTATTTTGCTATTGAAATACTTAGCAGGACTATGCAATACTCTTCATGGCGCATTTGTGAAAGCGGGAACAGTTTCGGCAATGGTTCTGCGGTCAACAGTCATCATACTGCTGCTGGTGCAGGGGGTGTATGACCTCACGCTCGGCGGGTGGATGGCAATCCTCCAGTGGCAACTGCTGGAGAAAACCACCGCCGATACGCAGGCGCGCCTGCATTCCATCTACTGTCATTGCAAGCACTGCCCGGACATCAACAACTGCTGTTGCATCCCCGACAACCAGCTATCCGGCGGCGAACGCATCAGCCAGTGCGAGCCTGCACGCGAAGCAAAGCTGCTCAGCACCTGGAGCAGCCGGGTGGCGTCGTCTTCAGAGGTCGTACTGTTCGTACCGCAGAGCCGAATCGAGGTGGGCTACAGTCCGCTCCATCCGTCTCTCTGTGCGTATCGCTTCGAGCATCCTCCGCGTGCGTGAGTACTCAGCGCCACAGTTAACGGTCTCAGTTCAAACACATTCACGCACCATGAAGGAGGTATCGCTCAATGATTCGTCGAGCCTTTACGCTTATCGAACTGCTCGTCGTGATCGCCATCATCGCCACTCTGGCGGCGATCCTGTTCCCGGTCTTCTCTCAGGCGAGAGAGAAAGCCCGCGCCTCAGCGTGCCTGTCGAACTGTCGGCAGATGGGCATGGCGGTGCAGCTGTATATTCAGGACTACGACGAGACCATGCCCAGCGTGCGCATGATGTGGCAGGGTTCGCCCCATCCCCCGGCGACCAGCTGGCTGGAGCAGCTCCAGCCTTACGTGCGCACACGCCTGCTTCAGCGCTGTCCATCCGACCGCGCCTCCACATGGAACGACAATCCACCGCGCGTGTCGTCCTACGGCTTGAACGCCTATTTTGACCCGTTCCATCCGCCCTACGGTACCCCACCCTACGGCGAGCAACTTCAGCCCCGCCCGATGATGCTGTCCGCTGTAGGCAACCCGGCACAGTGCATCTATATCGCAGAGCTCGCCGAGGTGAACCGCAAAAACGGCAGGCAGGTCAAGGGCGACCACTTCATGCCGATGTACTGGGGCAACCCGCCACGTGTGGTTGACGGGATGATGAACATGGCGCTGTGGGATGATGCTACCCACACGCCCACGACGCTGGCAATCATGCGTCACCAAGGTGGAGCCAACTACGTGTTTGTGGACGGGCACGCTAAGTGGCACCGCTTCGAACAGACCTTCCAGCAGATTCGCGGGCAGAAACCACACGTGGACTGGTACGACCCGGTGCAGTTGCCTTAGAAAGCAGGGGGCTGAACGCCCCCTGCCCTGATGCTAACGGGTGATGACCACAGGAACGGTGCAGGCGTTCAGCGTCCTGCCCTTCACATCGACCTGTGCGTCGGCGATAACCGCGATGGTGCCGTTTTCGGGCAGAGAGATTTCCGCTACATACCTGCCGCTGCCCGAACGCTTCGCATCCACCGCCTGCCAGCGCGAGTTGCGCAGGTCTTTGCTGGGTGACTGCGCGTACCACACCTGCACGCCAGCCACCTCGGCGCGGCTGCTAACCGTCACGGTGAGCTTGTTGCCCTCGCGCTTCACATCGGCGCTGACGCGTGGAAGCGGCTTCTTCTCGGCGACCAGCGTGTAGAAAGCCACCATGTTCGCGAGCACACGACTCAGTCCTTCCGCTAGGCTATGACCCGCATTGGGCACGTAAAGCAACATCTTGTCGCCAGGCAGGTCGTTGAAGTAAAACTTCGCCGCGTCGATCACCCAGTAGCGGTCGTTGGTGCCGTTGACAATCATCTTGGGCATCTTGAAACGCTCGCGATAGAAATAGGGGTCCACAATGGTGGTTAATGCCCGCCCTTCGGTGGTGGAGAGCATCTCGGTCAAACCTTTGGTGGAGTAGTCGGCGATCATCTCGCTGTAGGTGCCCCATGTCGCCACCTGGTGCGGCAGCTGCTTGGGAAAGTTCAGAATGTCGTATACCAGCGGTGCGATAGCGCGCACGCGCTTGTCCACGGCGGCGGTGAGCCAGGTGGTCCAGCCGCGCTTCGAGCCGCCCGTTACCAGAAACTCCTTCACCTCCACGTTCCACTGCTTCTTGGCGACCTCCTGCACGGCGGTCATTGCCTTGACCGCGCTCTTGGTCATGGGCAGAAGGGCGGGCCAGGTTTTATCGCCCGATTTGGCGAACTCCATGAAGGTGTAGGAAATCAGAGCGTCCTCACTCAACCCCCCGAAGAGCGGCTGGTTGGGCACGTCGTTGAGTACGGTGCAGATGGCGCCTACATCGTTCGCCACGGACGCAAACGCGCCGATCTCCGCCAGACTGCTGCTTCCCGTGATGTATAGCAGTCCCAGGTCCGCGTTCTTCATCTGTGCGGGCTTGATGAGGTACACACGGTGCGTCCACAAAATGTCGCGCCACTTTTGCGAGGTGAGACGCACTTCCAGAATGGTGGTGGCGCCCATCTCCCGGGTGTTCACAATCTCCCATTTGTATGCGCCATCCTCTGCGGCAATATAATCATCCAGAGGCGTCGCCACAGCCAGCAGCGCATTCAACGCAACAAGCAGGCAAACCGATAACAGGCGAATCATGCAGATACCTCCGTCGGTGGAAACTCGTTACTATCTGACGATTCGTCCGCTGAGAAGGTTTACCCTTCGTGCGCTGTCGTGACGAGCAGTGACCTGTGGCTTCGCTGGAACGAGATGGCATGGAACGAAGGCGCGAAGCTAACCCTTCAAACCCGTCAGCACCACGCCGCGGATGATGTGCCGCTGGAAGAGCAGGAACATCACCAGCACCGGCAGGGTAGCAATGACTGCGGTCGCCATCACCAGACCATACTGCATGCTGTAGCGCCCCAGGAAGATGGTCAAACCCACCGGCAGGGTGCGCATCTCGATCTCGTTGGTGGCGATGAGCGGAAGCATGAAGTCGTTCCATCCACCGAGGAACGAGAATATCGCCAGTGTTGCCAGCGCGGGTTTGCTGAGGGGCAGGATGATGCGCCAGTAGATACCGGCTCGTCCGCAACCGTCAATCAGCGCGGCTTCCTCCATCTCGCGCGGGATGGTCAGGAAGAACTGTCTGAGCAGAAACACCCCGAACGCCCCCGCCAGACCCGGCACAATCAGCGCATAGTAGGTATTGAACCAGTGCAGTTTCTGCAGGATAAGGAACACCGGGATAATGGTCACCTGCCCGGGAATGATGAGCGTGGACAGCACCACGAAAAACAGAACGTTCCTGCCGGGGAAGTCCAGTCGCGAGAACGCATAAGCCGCCATCGAACTGAGCAGAAGGTAGGTAAATGTGCCTGTCCCAGCCACAAAGAGGCTGTTCCAGAACCAGCGCATCACCGGTGCCTCCTCTGCCCGCTTGAACAGCTCGCGAAAGTTCTGCAGGGTCGGTTCCTGCGGTATCCAGTGCGGTACCGGCTGGAAGATTTCCGACTCGGGCAGGATGGACATTACCAGCATCCATGCCACCGGCATCAGAAAGAGGAGCGCCCCCACGGTCATCAGCAGGTACAGGATCACCCGTACGAACGAGATGCGCATCACTACTCCTCCCCCCTCGCCGAGAGCAGACGAAACTGCAACAGCGTGAAGCCCAGCACGATGACGAACATTACGTATGCCACCGCACAGGCATAACCCATCCGGTACAGGCTGAAGCCCGTCTGATACATGTAAAGCACCACCGTCAGCGTGCTGTAGTGCGGTCCGCCGCCTGTCAGGATGTAGCTCTGTCCGAACACCTGTGACGAGCCAATCAGAGACATCACCAGACAGAACAACAGCGACGGACGCAACAGCGGCAGCGTGATATGCCAGAACCGCCCCCACGTGCTGGCGCCGTCGATGCGCGCCGCCTCGTAGTACTCTTCGGGTATTCCACGCAGACCCGCCAGATAGATCAGCATGTTCCCGCCCGCGCCCCACCAGATGCTCATCAACGCCAGTGAGGGCATGGCGCTCTGGGGGCTGTTCAACCATGGCACCGGCTGGAACTCGCCCGGCAGGTTGAACATCTGCCAGAGCAGCTTCAGGTAGTAGTTCAGCAGACCGAACTCGGTGCTGTACATCCAGCGCCAGATAATCGCCACCACTGCCACCGACAGGATGACGGGAAGATAGAATACCGCCTTGTACACGTTCTCGGCGCGGATGCGTGCGTTCAGCCCCAGCGCCAGCAGAAGAGATACCACATTGCCGGGGATGACCGTCAGGAGCGCGAAGTAACCAGTGTTCAGCAAAGCGATACCGAACAGGTCGTCCCGAAGCAGGGCGCGATAGTTGGCAAAGCCCACAAACGGCTTCTGGTCGCCCAAAACGTGCCAGTTGTGCAGGCTGATGAAGTATCCCCACACCACCGGCACCAGCACAAACGCCACAAACAGCACCAGATAGGGAGCGATGAACAGATAGCCCACCAGCGCCTCGTGTCTCTTCTGTGCGGGAAGGGATAGAGCCTTCATGGTCGGTCCAGCACCTGTTGAATGCGTCTTGCCGCTTCGTTCAGCGCATCCTGCGGCGTTCTGATACCCAGCAGTGCCGCCTCAATCGCTGCGTCGTAGAAGGGCATGATTTCGGTTGACTTGTGCGATGCGGGTTCGAACACCACGTAGGGCAGTTGTTTGGCAAAAGCGTGCTGCACCCGCATCCGCCGAAAGCGCGGCTCGTTCAGCAGGGAGCGCCGCACCGGAACCTGTCCGCCCTCCGCCCAGTCCAGACTGTGGTCGGAGAGGTAGCGGATGAAGCGCCAAACCTGCTCGGCACGTTGTGGGGAGATGCCCTTCGGCATACAGAGCATGTGCGAGCCACCCCACACCGCGCGCTTCGGTCCGAAGGAGGGCACTGGCGCACCGGCGTACTCCAGCCCTTTCTGCTCCTCCACACTGGAGAGCATATAGATGCCCTCGATCGCCATTGCCACGCGCCCCTGCCGGAAGCCCATCCACGAATCGAACCCCTCTGGCTTGGGCGCAACGCGGTGCTGGAAGATGATGTCGCACATCTGCTGGGTCGCGCGCACCGCAGGTGGCTGGTTCAGCGCAGCCCGACGCAGGTCCTCGCTCAGAATGGAACCGCCGTGCTGGCTGATGAAGGTGATCCAGTTGGTGCGCAGCCACGTGAAAGCGAAACCCCACTGGTCCGGTCGCCCATCGCCGTCCTTGTCCACTGTGAGCTTGCGAGCGGTCTCCAGAAACTCATCCCACGTCTCGGGCGGCTTCGGGTTGCCCTGTGCATCCACGATGCCTGCCTCGCGGAACAGCTTCAGGTTGTAGTACAGCCCCTGCGGATGGCAATCGAGCGGCAGCCCCACCTGCTTGCCATCGTATTGTCCCGCCTGCCAGATGTTGGGCAGGATATCGTCCACGCGAAAGCCGCGGTCTGCCGCGATCAGGTCATCCAGCGGGCGAAACACCCCGTAGCGGGCGAACTCGGCGATACGGTTGGCGTGGCAGATGAACACATCGGGGGCATCACCATACGCCAGGCTGAGCACCAGCTTATCATAGTAAGTGCCCCACGGGATAATCTGCATCTTCACGCGGATGCCGGTCTCGCGTTCGAACTGCTTGACAATCTTCTCCATCGTCGCGCCGTCGGGACCGGTGAACCCGTTCCAGAAGCGGATTTCGGCGTTCGGGTCGCTCCTCAGGTTGCTGCGCGGCGAGCATCCCGCCAGCAGCAGGGCACCAGCCACCATCATCAGCCCAAGCAGGCGGCATAACCTACTCATACGCCACTCCAAACATCGCCAGCGTATGCAGTTTTGGCACGGTGAACGCGATGCCGTCGCGGGTTGCCCGGAAGCGTATCTCCTTGCCTTCGGGTAGCTGTTTCACCCACCTCACGGGCTGAGGCAGACGCAGGCGCAATCGGATACCCTGCACGGGGATGTTGGGCAGGTCATGCTGGAAGTTGACGAGAGTAAGGCGGTAACGCTGGCGCTCGGGCTGGTGGAACAGCGTTATCTCTACCGAGGCCGGAGCCTCCGCTTCCAGAATGGGGTCGGGACACAGCCGGCGTATCAATCGCACGAACACCTCGCGCAGGTTCTCCTCCATCTCCAGCGGCGTGGCGCAGTAGATTGCCTGCCCTTTGCCGTATCGGTGCCATACCACTTCCGGGTTGTCTGTCTCCTCCCAGGGTGGGTCGCAGTGGATGGAGGCGAACTGCGTCAGGTCGGCACTGCGCCACGGCAGGGTGGTGGTCGCCAGCACCTGCGCATCTGCATGAGCACGAACGCGAAAACCGACACCGCGTGCCATTGCTGGGTACTTCCGGCTCCAGCCAGCGAACTCCGCTGAACCCGCAGAAGTGGGCGCGACGTAGTGAATGTAGTCCGACCAGTCCGCTCGCACCACCGACACGCCGAACACCTCAGCCAGCAGGAAGTCCGGTTGTTGCCTGCCCTCAGTGGTCACCAGCGAAGTACCGCCACTGGCATAGATTGCCCCACCCTGCCGGACGTACTCGCGAAGAGCCTCTGCCTCAAGCGGGGAAAGATGGTGCACGTTCGGCAGGACGACCACGCGAAACCGCTGCAGGTCGTTCAGCGCCCGGGCGGTGATGACCGTATACAGCAAGTGATGATGCATCAGCGCACCAGCGACCTGGGTCGCGGCAGAGGTATGCGTATCACGTCCGCTCAGCTGGGTAACCGGTCGCCCGTTGTCGCGCAAGTCGAACTTCGAATCCAGAGAATAGTAGACGGCGACATCTGCCACCCGCTCCCCGCCGAGGTGCTCATAGAACGGCATCAGGCGGTCGAAGAGGCGCCCCATGCGGTCGTATACCTGCAGGTCGAGCGTGCCGATGGGGTCTATACCATCGATGAAGGTGAACGCCGTGTTATCCGCAATGGCTGCGCTTGCCTTTGCCTCCAGCAGGGGTTCCGGTTTCCTGCCTGTATGCTCGCTGAGCGCCAGTGAGAGGCTGGTCTCGAAGCCACAGGGGCGGTTGGGGGTCAGCTCGTCCAGCAGTTTTCGCACGAAAGAGCCCTGCACCGCGTCGCCGTAGAAATCACCCTGCAGGAAATCGTTGTGCGGCACGAGAGCGTGAGAGACTCCGGTGCCCCAAATTGCCGGATAGGTAGACGCCTGATGCTCCACAGAGGCGTCCGGGCGCAGGTGCTTCACGGTGCCGGTGGCGATTGCCGCGAATTCGCTCAGCCACTGCTCGCGCCTGCGCTGGAACAGTACCCAGCGTTCATCCGTCCAGTCCACCGTGCGGGGCGGCTCTCCACCCACCTCTTCCATCCAGCGACGGCGACAGTGGACGCAGTAGCATATTCCGGGCCAGAAGGTCATGTCGAAGCGCACTCCGTCGAACTCGTAGCGCTGGCACATCTCTTCCACCCACGCGCGCACGTACTCGCGGTAGGGTGAGTTGGGACAAACCACCCCGTAGCGGCTGTTGCGCCCAAACTCGTTTCCATCAGCATCGCATCCGCGCCACTCGGGATGGGTGTCGTACGCCCAGCGGTCGAAGATGAGGCTGGAGTACAGCACCACCGCTATGCCGTGACGGCGACACCGCTCGATCACCTCTGCCACTATGTCGCGCCCCTTGAGGTTCGCGTGCTGTTTGCCCACCTTCGTCGGATAGTTGAACAGCCCCGTGTGCGACTGCACGTACAGGTCTACAGACTGCACCCGTGCGCGACGCAACGCTTCGGCATACTGGTCGGCGCTGAACTGCGAGAGGAAGCGAGAGTCCCAATCCGATATATGCATGTCGATAACGGCGCGACGCCATGCCCTTTCATACCAGCGGGAAACCGAACGAGAGACGGTCAGGTCCTGGCGCATCTATCCCCTCCGTGCAACGCCTCGTCGGCTGAAGAATCCTTTTTCCGTTTCGAGGAAGAACACCAGAATCTCTGCCTCTTTCGCCCCTGATCTCAACACGCCCACGCCCGGCATATAGCATTTGTGTGTGTCGTTGTATACCGTCTGCGCCGGTCGGCTCCACGTCCTGCCGCGGTCGGTGCTCCATACGCACTTTACATCCATGTTCAGCTGAGGCGGCGGAGTGCCCGGCTTGTCCG
This sequence comes from uncultured bacterium, assembly GCA_937132045.1. Lineage (GTDB taxonomy): Bacteria > Armatimonadota > HRBIN16 > HRBIN16 > HRBIN16 > HRBIN16. Next base: position 9,327 of record CAKZNX010000422.1, on the reverse strand, counting down.
GCTCCGCGCGGTCTTCATCGGTAATGAAAACACAGAGCAGGGTATCGTCCCACAGCGTGGTCACCCACGGTGCCAGCGCCATGAAACGGGTGTTGCGGGGTTCGTATACCACACCTCGCTCACGATTTCGCCACGACCACGTTCGTCCCCCGTCGCGCGACTCCACCCAGCGGATGACCCCAGCATGTGGAGGAAAGGTCTGCACGCTCTCCAGCACGCACACCAGCCTGCCGTCATGCAGCTGAACCACGCTGGGCATCCCATCTCGCGAGAGGTGCGCGGGGTTGTGCGCTCTGCTGACGGTGACGGGGTTTTCCCAGCGCCGCGTCTTCGGGTTCCATGTGTGCATCTGCACCCATTGATGTCCGGAGAAACCTTCGCGCCAGGGGGTGTACTCGTCGTCGTAGTAGCAATGCAGGACGCCAGGGCGGGTTTCCCAGAGGAACGGCGCCCACAATCCCCGGCTGGGTCCCTCGCCGGTCGGACGCACTTCCAGTACGGTGGAGTGTGGTTCCCACGTACTGCCGTTATCGGTGCTGACCGCGACTTTGATCGAGTAATAGGGGTTCCGCGCGTTCTCGCCCCGATAGCGGTTGTGGCGGTAGACGTATAGCAGTTCGCCCGCTCGCATGCGGCATAGGTTACCGTCGCCGATGTCGGTGGAGGGTTCGGGGTCGGAGACAATGGTGCTGAGTGGCTCCCACGTGCGTCCGCCGTCGCGACTGCGCGAGCAGACCACTCGAACGCCGTTCGGGCTTCCCTCCGTGCGTGCAGCAAGCACGTGGCTGTTTGGCAGGATGAGGAAGCCTTTCGCGCCTTCCGCGCGAGTAATCGTCTTTTCCCACTCCACCTTCATTATATGCAACCAGCACGATACAAGGGCAGGAGGATATTCCTTCTGCCCTGCGTTGTTTCGCCGTTCTCCCGTGCACAACCTGCTACTGGCGCTGTGGCGGAGCAGTACCGAAGTAATCTGGTGGAGGCTGGATGCGCTGAATATGCGGACCTGCCCCCAGATTCCGGTAGTAGATAAAGGCAACTACCGCCAGCACCACGACGATGGCGATCACCGCCCACACAGTCGGAACGCTTCGTTGTGCCATCCGTGACTATCCTCGCCACCAGGGGTCCATGTTGCAGTCATCCTGAACGGACCATTCGCACGGATAAGTGGTCCCCCAGATACGGCTGCTGACATGCCCGTCTACCCAGAGGATGTTGATGCGGTTGTGGAAGATGCCGTGAATCTCTGGCTTTCCGCCGGACCACTCCTTCCCCACCCCTGTCCAGGGCCACAGCCCTCTGGCATGCAGGAAGTCGGTGAAGCGCGCTCCCCACGACTCACCGTAGGTGTGTCCATTCAGCACGTGGATTGTGTTAGAAGGCAGTGCTATCTCAGCGGAGTGCGTGACGCATATCTGGTTGCCACACCAGTAGGTGCGGATACCCCAGTGGTTCAGGGGAGAATCTCTCCATGGTGTGCCGTCCCACAGCTCCGGCTCGATGTTGTTCATGATGTAGGAAACACGCATATAACGGTTCCCCACGATATTGATGTTTTGTTGGCGACAGACCCACGGCGTGCCATTCGGTTCGGCATCGAGGTCATACTCGAACACGTAGCCCGGAGAGAGGAACAGCTGTGCGTTCTTGACGTAGGGCATCAGCAGCTTGGGCCAGTAGATCAGCCCTCCGTTTGGGCACCCGGTGCCGGGAGTACCGATGATGTCCCAGGGAGTCATCGTCTCGTCGTAGTCCTGAGAGTACTGTGCCAGCGCCAGTCCAATCTGACGCAGGTTGCTCATGTCCGATGCCTGGCGCGCTTTGTTGCGCGCCTGGGCGAACACGGGGAACAGGATTGCCGCCAGTATCGCGATAATCGCGATCACGACGAGCAACTCGATGAGCGTAAATGCTCTGGTGCGGTTCATGACGGTTTCCTCCTTTTCTTCTGGCGTTGCAGGTATGGCCGATCGGCGGCGCCCGGCTGTTCGTGCGAGGCCGCCGATATCGTGCTCAGAGTATCGGGCGTTTCCCGGTCAGCAGTATCCACCTGCGTGCTGGGATCCGTGCGTCGCGGAGCGTAATGCAGTCTCAGGAGCAGGTCCTGCTCGTAGTTTCCAAAGCCTTTGCCAAACAGGTTGAAGCCACCAACATGCGTGGCGTCGGGCTTGTTGCCGATGCGAATGGTGACCGGATGCTGAGGTACGACCATGATGTCTTTCACGGTGACGTCGGAGATTCGCACACCGTCAATGAATGAACCGTCCATGTTCATCGCCCATACTTTCAGCACCCCATACTGCGTCCCGTGGTCGTTCCACCAGGGTGGGTTCAGCCTGCCCCGCTTGCCACCAAAATCGCCGGGACATGTCCATGTGCCTATCTCCACGCCATTGATCCAGAGTGTGATGTCCGAAGGCTGGTCGTTGTTGTAGTCCGGAGCCTCCGAGCAGATTTCCATTGCCACCTCCACCTGCGTGATATCCACAGAGGTCGGCAGGAAGTTGGGGAAGACGTATTCCACGAAACCGCTACCCATCCAGAGCAACTGCGCATTTGCTCGTTCTGGTAACAGGAAGGATTGCGGGTCGTCCATCAGACCAATGTACCCGTCCTTGCTTGCCAAGCCACACGTTGGCGATGGTGTAGCGAACGTGTACATACCGATAGCCATCTCGATCTCTTCCACCTGCTCTGCGAGGTCGGGAACTTCGAGAGAGAAGATGAGCTTATCCCATCGCAGCTTGCACCGCTTCTGCGCACCTTGCGTGCCTGCCATGTACTCACAGATGACGAACCCTGCCTGCTCCAGCACCTGAACGTGCTTGGAAGCCATTGGGTAGCTGAGGTTCAACGCCTGCGCGATCTCATTGATGTTGAGGTCTTTTTCCGCAAGCAGCCGCAAGATACGCAATCGGGTCTCCGAGGCGACCGCCTTGAGGATGTCGCAGCTCTCGAACAGGTTGCGTTCCAGAATCGTTTGTGACATGTGAATCACCAGTGAAATATATTTCTCTCTTTAGAAATTATAATACATCGTCGAGCAGACTTTGTCAAGAGGGTGAGAGCGTAATTCAAAAATCCTTGCAGATCCCAACTTTGCCGGCAGAAACGCTGTAGCAAGCCACCGCAAACCCGTCTCCGAACTCCCGCTTCTCGCGTCGGGAAGGGGGCTTGGGGGATAAGTCTGGTCGGTTCTTTACACTCTCAGAGGGAAAGAAGGGTATCTCCAGAATCCCGATTGGTCCCAACGTCGTCTGCAGAAACGCCGTCGCAAGCCCTTTCACCCCTCTCTCCCTGCCTCTTCCCGCGTCCCGGAGAGGCAATGAGGATGTTCTACCGGGATCATCACCGAGGTCGAGCACCGCTGTGCCCACGGCTCTCCCGCTCTGACGGCAGCCACAGCCGTTGTTGTAGCAGGACAGGTCGCTGGACTGTCAGGCGTTCTTTCTGTTCATCGCACTCTCGGCGCCGGTTTTGGCTCGGTGCTGGGTCCATCCACCACCGGTTTGCCGTTTCGCCAGTACAGCCTGTCCAGCCGAAGCGTGCGCCCGAGCGGGTTCGAGCCGTATAGCGGCTCGTTCTGGTTGTCCCACGCATGGTACAGCATCCACATCTCTCCAGACGGCAGGGTGACGATGCACTGGTGACCCGGGCTGTACACCTTATCCGGCACCGTTTGCAGAATCACCTCACGCTTGGTATAGGGTCCCTTCAGCGCAGAGGCGGTAGCGTAGGATACGGCGTAACAGGCATCCCGTTTGTAGCTCTGGAACCAGCCGCCGGAGTAGAACAGGTGATAGGTTCCGTTGCGATACAGCATGGTAGGCGCTTCCACGATGCCCTTTTCCCAATCGCGGTCGGGGCGCAGCAGCACGGTCTTCTCCTCGCTGATGCGCAGCAGGTCGGGCGACATTCGGCGCATCACAATGGCACGCGGGTCTTCCTCAGAATAGAGCAGATACGGCGTGCCGGCGCGGTCGAAGAAGATGTGGGTGTCGATGACGCCCACCCGGTTATCGTCGCCGCGCACCAGTATTCCCCTGTCGGTAAAGGGACCGAGCGGGTTGGTGCTGGTGGCGACGCCGATGTCATGCTTGCCTGTCTGTGGGTTCCGCGCCGAGTATGTCATGTAGAGGGTGCCCCGGTGCGCAATCACCTCCGGCGCCCACAGGTGTTCCCTCGACCACGGCGGGCGGAAGGCACTGCCCCGGTGCGACCAGTGCACCAGGTCTGACGATTCCATCACCTGAAAGTCATGACCGGACGAGTGCGTTGCGTAGGCATAGAACTTGCCACGCCAGTAGAGCACGTGCGGGTCAGGGAAATCCCGCGCATAGACCGGATTGGTATAGGTTGCCATAGCCCCTCCATGCAGTAAAAAGGGGTGAGGGAACCGCTCCCTCACCCTCAAATCGAACCACTTAGCGATTCTGTCCCTCGCGATAGTTGCAGCGGTCGTTCCAGCCAGAGAAGTTCTGGCGCCAGGGGGTCGGAGTCACGATCGCTGAGCCCTTCTGGACGTCGTCGCCGATGCGTCGCCAGGTCTGTCCCCAGGTCATGTATTTGGCATGACCGTCGGCAAACACGTAGTTGGAGCCGCCCTGGTTGCGCTGGGCGATGGTGCCGGTGCCGGTCTTGTTGTGCCGGTTGAAGGCAACATTGTTGGTGAAGTCGATGCACACATAGCCTTCATTCGCTTCCCAGGTGGCAACCTGATGCCACTGTGCGTTGTTGAATCCGGGCATGCTCTCCACAATCTGGATGGCTTCGGCAGGCTTCTCCAGCGCCGCCAGCTTCAGAGCGTTCCACGGACCGTTCGGGTAGTCGCTGATGTTGATACGGTACGACCCGGGAATGTTGTCGGCATCGGGTCGGTCGGGCAGGTTGCTCCAGCCGTCGTTCCACAGTCCGCGCTGCCACGATTCGGCATCGGACGGGCACTGATAGATCTGCTTGTTCTTGACGTAGGGCAGGAGTACATAGTCCCAGCCCCACATGGGGTCCCTGTAGCCCCAGCACCGCGGGCACGAGGTGTCCGGCTCGTCGTTAAACCAGGCTTTCGGCAGAAACTCGTCGTGGTCCTGAGCGAACATCTGCAGGGCGAGACCCAGCTGCTTCATGTTGGACAGACAGGATGTTGCTCGCGCCTTCTCACGCGCCTGGGCAAACACCGGGAACAGGATTGCCGCCAGTATCGCGATAATGGCGATAACGACGAGCAACTCAATCAGGGTGAAACCGTTGCGCTTCATTCCTGAGAAACCTCCTTTGGTTTGTTCAATCTTTGATGATCGTAGCCCATGCTACGAGCTTTGGCGACAACCGTTGTCGCCTGAGACAAGACAGGCAATGCCCGTTATCTCCCTCCAGTCGTTGCTTCTGAAGGCTGTGATGGCTGGGCATACCCGGGCGGTTGGTATGCCTCCGGCGGGTAGTCTCCGGGCTTGCGTGCGGCACCTGCCGTAAAGTAGCGGTATCCGGCAAACGCCAGCACAGCCAGAATCACCACGATCACCACCGCGGCGACCCAGCCCGGTATCTCCCGCTTCATGCCAGATGAGCTCACCTGTTCTCACCTCCTTCCTGTGTCACACTCGCTGCTTCCAGTCCGCCTCTTCCCTGAGTGATGCAGTGCAGGCGCAGCACCAGGTCCTGCTCGTAGTTGCCGAAGCCGCGCCCGAACAGATTGAACCCGCCCAAATTTCGAGCGTCTGGCTTCACCCCAATGCGAACCACGATTGGGTGGTGCGGAGCGAGCATCAGTTCACCGATGGTAAGGTCTGAGACGGGCGTGCCGTCCACGTAACTACCCTCTGCATCCACCGACCAGATCTTGAGCACGCCGTACTGCGTCATGATGTCGCTCCACCAGGTGGGATTCAGCCTGCCGCGCCTGCCGCCGAAGTCGCCCGGTGAAGTCCACGTGCCCACCTCCACGCCGTTCACCCAGACGGTGATGTCCGATGGATAGCTGTTGTTATGGTTGGGCGCCTCCGAGCAGATTTCCATCATGAGCTCCAGCCGATGGATATGTGTGCCTGCTCCCAGGGTGCAGGGGAACACGTATTCCACAAACCCCTCCGCCATCCACAACAACTGCGCCGTGGCGCGTTCGGGGTCGAAGAAGGACTGCGGGTCGTCCAAAAAGCCGATGATACGCTCGCGGCTTGCCAAGCCGCAGGTCGGGGTGGGGTTCACCAGCGTGTACAGTCCTATCGGCATCGCAATCTCTTCCACACGGGTCTCGGGAAGCTGCTGGGACTCGAACGAGATAATAAAGCGGTCGTAGGCGAGCCGACAGCGCTTCTGCATCCCCTGGACGCCGGGTTTGTACTCGGTGTGGATCAGCCCCATCTGCTCCAGTATCTGCGTGTGTTTGGTGACAGCAGGCTGAGAGATGCCCAGCGCCTGTCCCAGTTCGTTGATGTTCTTCTCGCCCTCAGCAAGCAGCTCCAGCATTCGCACCCTCGTCTCGGAAGACAGCGCTTTGAAGAGCTCCACGCTGTCGGGACCGTGCACTTCCAGAATATGCGCCCGCATGGCACACCTCAAAAACATAACATGATGGCTATCATTATAACGCTTTGTCTATCATTATGCAAGGGGCTGCAACGGCTTTTTTTCGCGCATGGCGAAAAACCCGTGTTTTCGCGGGCGCGTACACACCATAAATCACCCTGCCCGGAAACCTTGACAAACTCTAATGCGTCTTAGTATAATGTTTGCAAACGTTTGCATAGAAGAGATGCCATGCGAACGACCGTCCGGAAAATAGCCGAAGAGGCAGGTGTTTCTCCTTCGACCGTATCACGAGTTCTCAGCGGCAGGGGGGCGCACCTGATTTCGCCTGCCACCCGCGAACGCATACTGGCGATTGCGGAGCAGCTGGAATACACTCCCAACACGGCTGCACGCTCGCTGGTGACAGGGCGGACGGGACTTGTAGCCCTCTGGATGGCACAGATTTACACGCGGTTTCATGCGCGGGTGATTCAGCTGGTCGAGGAAACTCTGGTCTATCATGGTTACGATGTGCTGATCCGGCACATCGGGTTCGCTCATACGCAGCACCGATGGAATATCGGCAGCGTAGACGGCATCCTTGCTTACGAGTGCTCGCTTTACGTGGACAGTATCTGGAAAAGGCTCCATCGCCGGATGGTTCCCGTGGTCAGCATGGGTGCCTATTACAACAAGAACGTCGACCATGTTGGAGTGGATTTGCATACAGCAGGGGTGCAGGCAGTACGTCACCTCTCAGACGTCGGATGTCGTCGAATTGCCTATCTGGTGAATGCCGAGTCGAACGTTGCTGGCGATGCCCGACGCGATGCCTATGACACGGTCGCGCAGGAGCGCGGGTTGTTGCGTGAATACATTGTAGCAGCCGACCAGTCAAGGTCTGCTTCCAGCGATGCAGTGCAGCAGTATTTGCGAGAGTACGGCACGCCCGACGGCATCTTCTGCCACAACGACGAGATGGCTATCGGCGCGTATCATGGCTTGCGTCAACTCGGCGTGCATGTACCCGACGAGGTAGCGCTGGTAGGCTGCGATGGTATCGAGGATACCGAGTACCTGGATGTACCTCTTAGCACCATTTGCCAGCCCTTGGAGGAGATGTGCCAGGTGGGATGGGAGATGCTTTGCCAGCGCATGAGCAATCCTGAGCGGGAAGTGCACAGTGTCATTCTGCAGCCAAGGTTGCTGGTTCGGGCTTCCTCTATGAGGTAGCAGGCATCAATCGAGACGGGATCGCCCGAAACAGTCAGATTATTCTAAAACGGCGGTTGACGGTGAGATTTGCGTTGTTGAGCAAATCTCTTGTCAATATCAATCCAAACAAGAAGGAGGGTTTCCCGTGTATCGAAAAGGCTTCACGCTCATCGAGCTGCTCGTGGTCATCGCGATTATCGCGATACTGGCAGCGATCCTGTTCCCCGTGTTCTCTCAGGCGCGGACTAAGGCGCGCCAGGCGTCCGACATCAGCAACATGAAACAGCAGGGGCTCGCACTGATGATGTACTCGCAGGACTACGACGAGAAACTGCTGGGGTTCGGACTGCCCTACTACGGAGATCCCCGGTGTTCGCCCGGTCCGTGGGTTTACTGGCCCGCGCTCCTTCAGCCATACGTGAAGAACACCCGGGTGTTCCTCTCTCCACAGTTGGAGGCAGCGTACGACGCCAATGCGCCGTGGGTATGCAAGGCGCTAAACATCAACCTCAGCCGCGACGGCAATACCCTCTACTTCTCCTATATGCTCAACGGCGTGGGCACATGGAACTTCACCGCCTGGCGCGACAACAACCCTGGCGGGCACTATGGCATCGTCTGGGATCGCTTCCTCAGCCAGGGGGTTCTGCAGGAGCCGGCAGGAACCATCTATGTGGTGAACGGACACTGCCCCGACTCGTGGCAGGACGGACACCTGGACTACCCCCTGCGCCTCGGGTGGAACACCTGGACCTGCACGGGCACCGATTGGACTTCGCGCGATCCCAATGTGCAGGGCTTCTTCAACAGCATGCAAAACATCATCTGGACAGACGGACACGTCTCCACCCGCAAGTGGGGATACACCTTCCCGCATGAGTGGACCGTGCAGGCTGACCGGGATGTTGACCCGCTGGTCAACCCGTAAACGACGGACGCTTTGCCGAGGTGTGAGATGAAACGCGAGATACCGCCTGTGGTCGCGCTGATCGTGATTGTGGTGGTCGTGGCGATAGCCGGATTCCTTTACGCGCGTAAGTGGTTCGAGGGACCCAAGCGCGTCTCGGGAACGCCGCCGCCGGGCGTGAACCTGGCGCCTCCACCACCGGGGCAGTCCGGAGCGCCAATGGCACTCCCACCCGCACCAGGCGGTTACGGTAGGTAGCTCAGTCTGCCAGCCGCAGCCGCTGTCGAAGCAGCCTGCCCCCTTCCCGTCTCGGGAAGGGGGCAGTAGATTATCTGAGTACTGTGTCATGGCGAGCCTGCCGCCAGGCAGGCGAAGCAATCCCCTGCGCTTTACGGTAGTTGAGGGGGATTGCTTCGTCGCTGCGCTCCTCGCAATGACACGCAGGGTTAACGACGATAGCTTGTTCGCTACGCTCCTCGTCATGACACAATGCCACCGTGCCATTGCGAGCCTGCCGCCTGGCAGGCGAAGCAATCCCCTGCGCTTTACGGTAGTTGACGGGGATGGCTTCATCACTGCGCTCCTCGCAATGACACGCAGGGTTGAGGACGATAGCTTGTTCGCTACGCTCCTCGTTATGACACAATGCCACCCTGTCATTGCGAGCCTGCCGCCTGGCAGGCGAAGCAATCCCCTGC
>CAKZNX010000421.1 GCA_937132045.1 uncultured bacterium | reverse complement strand
GGGAGAGGGGTTTGGAGAGGTTTACAACAGCCTTTCCGCGCACAACCTCGGCATCTGTGAGGATACTGGAACACCACCGAACACTCCCTTCCCACAGCGTTGGGAGAGGGCACCCGGGGTGAGGGCAACAATGGACTTTTCAAACACCATCGATTGGACTTGACGAGACCCCCCAACTGTGCCACAATTTAGAAACACAAAACAATCTGGTGGAGGAACACCATGATTACCGGTCAGAAGCAGTATGCGCTCAAACCTTCAGAGGTGCAGTTCTACAGGGACAACGGCTATCTTCTGCTCAAGTCCGTGTTCACGCGCGAGGAGGCGAACTATCTTCGCGGGGAGGCGCACGCGCTGATTCGCCGTCTGGCAGAGGTGTACACCGAAAACGGCATCAACGCGATGTGGGGAAGCGCCCGAGAAATCACCGACCTGCCCGCACAGCTCCTGCATTGCCATAACGCTCAGTACCACAGCGGTGCATTTGCCCGGCTGATTGTGGACCCGCGCCTGACCGACCGCATCGCCGACCTCATCGGTGAGAACATCCAGCTTCATCACACGAAGCTATTCATCAAGCCACCAGAGAAAGGTGCGCCCTTCCCGATGCACCAGGACTATCCCTACTTCCCCCATGAGAGACACACCATGCTGGCGGCAATCGTGCATTTCGACGATGCTCCTGTCGAGAAGGGATGCGTTCGGGTGGTGCCCGGCAGCCACAAATTGGGGCCGCTGGAGCACAACCCGCAGGGGGGCTGGCATCTGCCTGTTGACGAATATCCTGTCGAGTCGGCAGAGGCGGTTCCGGCACAGGCAGGGGATGTGGTGGTTTTCAGTTATCTCACCATCCACGGGTCTGGGGTGAACACCAGCAAGGAGGCGCGTACCACCCTGCTCATCCAGATGCGTGACCCAACCGACCATCCCACCGTGTTGACGCACCTCTCGCGCGGACAGGGGCTAATTCTACGCGGGATCGACCCGGAAGCCGATTCGGGACCGCACACGGACTCGCCATCACGGTATGTCATCAGCCGCCAGCCCGAGCTGGTTCTGAGATGAGGATGACAGGGGCGAACCGCACGGTGCGCCCCTGATTCTCAGAAGGTAATGGAACGGGATACCTGCAGAGGGAACCTTTGGGCAACCGCGATGTTAATGCCGAAAATCTCGCCGCCGACAGCCCAGCCGTTCTTTGTGCCATACCCTGCGCGCACTGCCAGTCCCCCGCCCAGTCTTTTCTCCGCACCGAAGCGCAACTCGCCTTTGCCGGTGCTGTTGGTGATGTCCACCCAGTCCGCCGCGTACACCACACCGAGGGCGCCTTCCATGGCGATACCGGCGTGCACCGCTCGCCTCAGCGGCTTGACCGTAGTGGTAACTGCGCCGGACACCTGATTCGTATTGGGGGCGGTAAAGGGAAACTCGATGTTGGGTTCAATCAGGTTCTCCACAACGAGCGCGTAGGTGATGGGCACGTCGCGGTTCGGCTTCCAGATAAGCCCGACATCTACACCAAAGCCTGTCTTGTCGAGATAGTCCTCTGTGCCCAGCTCCACCGCGCGGCTACCGGCGTCTCCGCCCGAGAGGTCGCCCTGGTCGGCGAAGTAGTGGGTGTAGAAGACGCGCAGGAACCGCACGCGCGCCCCGATCGCCAGTTCGCTCTGCTCGTTCCCCGCGGAGAGACGGGTGCCTGCGGTCACATCGGGCAGGCTGAAGGCAACGATGCCATAGATGTCGCCCTGAGCGCCGGTCAGGTCGTTACTGGCGCCAGTCACCCAGCGCCGCAGCGGCTCATTCGGATACAGCCGGAAGTCACCAACTGCTCCTGCCGTCACCGCCAGCCCGTTGAAGACCAGCCCGATGTCGGCGCTGAACACCGCCTGAACCTTCTCTTTCTCGCCGAAGGTGCGCACAATCCGCGCCGCTTCATTGAGGTCGACTACACCTTTTTGTCCGATTTTCACCGTGTCGTTAATCTGGCGGAGGGTTGCCCCCTCGGTGTCCAGATTCAGGTTGCCCAGTCCGAACTTCACCCCGCGCACGTATGCGACGGCAGCAGGATTGAGGTACATGTCCGCTGATGGGTTGGTAATGCGTGCGATGCCCGCGCCTGCCATACCCCGGCTCGCCGAACCGAACAGGGAAATCTCATCGGCAAGGGCTGCAGTGGTCGCCAACGCTATCAGGCAGACCGCTGTCCAGAATAGCGCTTTCATCCTGTGTCCTCCTAAATCTCCAGTGTGCCTGTTCCCAAGCCCGTG
>CAKZNX010000420.1 GCA_937132045.1 uncultured bacterium | reverse complement strand
GCAGTGCAGGAGGCGAACCGGCGGACGCGCAGACAGTTCACGCAGGAGTTTCCAGTGGACGTCCTCTTTCAGGATCAGTGCGGCGCACGAGGCTGGCTGTATGACATGAACCCTGCATCCCCCACCCCGTACGCTTATACCGAGGGATTGCTGAGCATGGTGGCGGAGGATAGCGCGCGCGTTCCTCTTTCCACCGAATCGGGCTGGGATTGGGTGGCGGAATACGTGTCGCAGGTGTCGGGGATGGGCTGGAGCCTCGTGCCCACCGAGTTTGCCCCCGATTGGGTCGTTCTGCTGCGCGAGCAGGTGTCGACTCGCCTGTGGGAGATTTTTCCTCTGGCGCAGTTCCTCGCACACCACAAAGCGGCGATGACGCTGCACAACCTCGGGCAGTCGGTGACCAACCGGGAGGTGCTGGCGTGGGTGCTGGGACTTGGGTTCGCGCTCATCGCGCGTGTGAGCGCACCTTCCCTCGCGCAGGATGCTCCCCGCGAGTGGCTGCGCTGGCTCAGCCGTCTGCAGCAGTCGGTGTGTGCGCGATACATCGGCGAGCGGTTGCGTGCCTTCCGCCACGAACGGACAGGCGAAGGTGACGGCTTGCTGTGGGCAGATTACGGCAGGGTGCAGGTGGTGGCGAACCTGAATCCGCACTCTCATCCCGTGCAGGTCGGCAGCGAGAGGGTGACTCTGGCGCCTTTCGGCTTCCACGCCAGCGGCGAGGGTATGGTCGCGGCAAACCTGCATCAGGTTGCCGGACGTGAGTTCCCTCGCGAAGGGGTATCGTTCGTGCTGGAAACGGCGAAAGGCAGGGATTTATGGGTGTATGCCCGCGCCGGAGAGGAGCTTGCCATCCCTCTGCCTCGCGCATCAACGGGGCGAGCACGCCTGATGTGGGACGGTGGGACTACCACCAGCGCGTCCATACAGCGTGGAACCCTGTTTCTGGAGGCGCCAGCGGAGACTGCCGACGCTACGATTGTTCGCCCGCCGTCTCACCTCGCTCACCGTGCGCCGCAAGATTGGAGCAGAGCGCCACTGCGTGTCGGCGTGCTGAGCCTGCCCGGATTGGCGCCGGTGTGGACGGACATCGCCCCACACCTGTGGCTGGAAACCCTGCAGCGATGGACACGAGAACGCCGCGCTGCTATTCTGGTGGAACCGATCCGCTCGGTGGACGACCTGCTGAAGGCACTGGAAGAGGGTGCGCAGACGTGGTTCGCCATCGTGAACCCGTACGGCGAGGTCTTTCCCACCACTGGAGCCGGAGGATGGTCATCCATGCTGGAGCGCATCCGCCACTACGTGCGCCACGGCGGAAGCTGGTGGGAGACGGGCGGCTACTCCTTCTACATTGCCAGCTACCCCTACGACGGCACCTTGAGGCAGGAGGCGATCGGGGGGCAGGGTATGGATCTGCTCGGCTTGCCCATCGGCGGCGGACCGGTGGAGCAGGCGCCAGAGCCTTTGCAGGTGACCGAAGAAGGCAGGAAGTGGCTGGGTGATGCGCTGGCGAGGCGCATCTCGGGGCTGCGCAGTGCGGTGAACCGGGGATTGCCGCGCAGCGAACATGCCCCTGTGCACGTGGGCATTGTATCCGGCAGGCGCGACGACTTCATCGGCGGCTACCGGCTGGACGGATGGGGCTGGTTGTGGCGTGTGGGCGGGCTGCGCCCGAATCCTGACGTGGTTCTGCCCATAGCGATAGCCATACTCGAACGGCTGTACATTCATCCGCCGGTGTCCGTCTCGCCCGGCGGTGTGCGCCGTGTATGGCACGCACGAATCTCAGCGTAGAAAACGGAGCAGCGAAAATGCGGTGGTTCAACAGTGTACTGTGGTTCTCTTGCTGTCTGGTTCTTGTCTGCAGTGCAGGGGCGCAAAGCCTGAAATCGCCGTGGATGGAGGTAACCTATCGCGGCACCAGCGGCGTGGAAGTGAAGTTCGCTGG
>CAKZNX010000419.1 GCA_937132045.1 uncultured bacterium | reverse complement strand
AGCGACGAAGCAATCCCCTGCACGTCCTGTAAGGCATGACACCGGCTCAACAGCCTGAACATCACAATGCCTTAAAGAAATTTCCTGCGCTAACTCCTCTTCATCCACACTCCTCGCATGGTTTGGGAACTTGTGGTGGGCATGTTGTGTCTGCATCTTTGGTTGGGTGCGTTTGTAATGGTGGGTCAGGTTTGTCTCAACAACTAGTGGCACCACTTTGTCCCGTTTGGCACAGCTGGGGTGATTACGAGCGGATCAGCATCAGGCGTCAGCCACAGCCTGGTTGACCCGTTCCGGGTGATGCGCTGCCAGCAGGGCAACGCCGAGACGCCGTGGAGGTGAAAGCGTCTGAAGAACGGCTTCAGCGGTTGCGCGTCAGCTGCGGAAGCAAACCGAAAGCGTTCCGCTCCGCTACGAAGTCTGCTTCAGCACGAGGCGTGCCATGCGCTCGCGACGGGCACGCAGGAAGTAGTCGTCCCAGAGCAGGATGTCATAGCGCCGAGCCAGCTCCAGCGCAGTGGTATCTTGCCGGTTGCAGGTCAGCAGGAAACGCGCTTCCGGCTGGACGATATCCACCTCGACGTCGCGCCCCAGTTCGCGCTTCATACGTAACACCTTTTCGTGATTGTAGTCCAGGTGCGCCACGAGGCAGTCCGTATTCACGCTCGCGCTGACGAGCGGCTGATAGCCCGGCTGAGCCTGTCTGTGCACGCGCCCGAGCGGATCCACCAGCATTCCCTGTGGCGAGCCGATGGCGCTCAGCATCCACCAGCGATGTTCCAGCGCCCAGTGCTGAACCTGCATACCTCCCGGATACATCGAGCTGAAGCACACCAGCTCGGCGCCTTTCTCGTGCAGTTCGTCCGCCACTTCGCGGAAGTTGAGGTCGAAACAGATGGCGAAACCCACCCTGCCGAAATCGGTCTCGATGACCGAAGCCTCCGACCCGGGATGTACCCCCAGCGACAACTCGCCCAGCGTGGGAAACATCTTGTTGTATCTACCCGCTATCTCGCCGTCGCGATTCAGCAGGAGAACACTGTTGGTGACTGTACTGCGATGTCTCAGCAACAGGGGGCAGGCGATAAAGGTGCGGTGTTGACGGGCAAGAGCACTCAGTTTGCTAACTGTCTCGCCGTCGGGTGGCTCGGCGGTATTGAACCAGTCCTGCTCGCCCATGCCCAATGCGGTGAAGGTCTCGGGTAGAAGCACAAGGTCGGGCTTGTCCCAGAGAGCCTGTTCCAGCAGGTTCAGGGCGGTGTGCAGGTTAGCCTCGCGGTTCCCCTGCCCGTGGAAACTGATGCTCGTCAGCCTTACCCAGCGTGCCACTTTTTGCTCCTTATGACAGCCACTCGTGCAGATGTTCCGCCACGAAGGCGTCGTCGTTGAGATGGGGGTAGCTTCGGTAAACGCGGTCGATCTCCTCCATCTGTCCCGCGCTGAGCGTCTCGTGCCGGTCCAGGCACCAGATGCCCGCCAGCAATCCCTGGCGCCTCAGTACCTCATGAATGCCCGCGATGCATCCGCGGAAGCCGTTTGCTGCGTCGAAAAACGCCGCGTTGCAGTCGGTCACCTGCACGGCGAGGCGCAGAAGGTCGGCAGGGACTGCCTCGTGTCCAGCCGCCGCGTGACAGCGCTCCAGCAGTTCCACCGCTCGTAGGGTCCACACCGCCCAGTGCCCTAGCAGACCGCCGACGATGCGTCGTTCCACTTGCCTGCTGCCGGTATGGAAACGGTAGGGAGTGAGCAGGTCGAGCACGATGTTATCGTCGTTGCCGGTGTAGAGGGCGATGTCGTCGCGTCCCGCCTCGGCGATGGCGCGCACCACGTCAAGCGTCGCATAGCGATTGAAGGGTGCGATCTTAATAGCCGCCACGTTCTCGATCTCCGCGAACCGCCGCCAGAAGGAATAGCCCAGCACCCCTCCCCCTACCGCAGGCTGAAGGTAGAACCCTACCAGCGGAATGACCTCTGCCACCCGCCGGCAGTGGGCGATGAGTGTGTCATCGTCGCAATGACGCAGGGCAGAGAGGCTGAGCAGTGCCGCGTGGAACCCCAGCGACCGCGCCAGCTCCGCCTCGCCGACTGCCTGCGGGGTCTCTCCGCAAACGCCGGCAATGCGCACCAGCGGTTCACGGCGCCGCGCATCCAGCCCGTTCATCTCCTCCTGAGCCAGCTCCAACAGGGGACGAAACAGCCCGATGTGGGGTTCGCGAATGGCAAACTGCGTGGTGTGTACCCCCACGGCGATACCGCCAGCGCCCGCATCCGAATAGTAGCGCCACAGCGCACGCTGTCGGCGTTCGTCCCAGCGACGATGAGCGTCTAGTGCCAATGGACTGGCGGGGATGACGACCCCCCGGCGCAGGATGTCATAGGCGTTCATGGCGGATCCTTTCCACCAGCTCCATCGTCTTCACGGCATCAGCGAAGCAGGTCTGGGGCTGTCGACCACTCTGAATGCACTCGATAAAGTGCCGGTTCTCGTCGTAGAAACCCAGGTAGCGGTGCGGCGCGTCGCTTCCGGCGGCTTCCGTATTCAGGATGACCTCCGGCTCCAGCGAGCCGTCGCGATAGATGAGGGCGCGGTCGTCGGGTTCGGCGTAGGCGGAGATGTTCAGGGAGTGCATCTCCACCGAGTAGATGCGCCTGCCCGTGACCCAGTTGGTCAGCAGGATACCCACGGCACCGCTTTGGAACTCCACCAGCGCGTTGAAGGCGTTGTCCACCGGCGAATGGAAACGGTCCACCGTGCTGACCAGCCTCTTCACCTCGCCACCCAGCCAGCGCAGGTTGTCCACTGCGTGGATGGCATCGCAGGTGAGGATGTCCACCGAGCCGCCGTAGTAATCCTCGGTGCCACCGCTCTTCACGAACCGCACCAGACACTGGGTAATGGCTCCTCGCTCCTCCACTCTGCGCCGCGCCTGCACCAGCAGTGGCACGAAACGTCGCTGGAAGCCCACCATCGTCAAACAGCCGTTCTTTTCCGCGAGGCGAGCGAGGTTGCGCGTCTGCTGAACCGTGATGCCAGGCGGTTTCTCGATGAAGACATGCAGGCGGCGGTTCAGTGCCTCCACCACAATCTCGAACATCTGATGCGGCGGCAGGATGACGTACACCGCCTGCGGTTCCACCTCGTCCAGCATCCGGCGGTAGTCGGTGTACGTGCGCGGGATGTTCCAGCGCTGAGCGGCAGCGGAGGCACGTTCGGGCGAGAGGTCACACACCGCCACGACCTGCACATCCTTCATCTCCGCCAGCGATGGGTAGTGCGCGTAGCTGGCATGAGCACCCGCCCCCACAAACGCCACCCGAACCGGATTGCTCATCGGCGTTCACCTCTTCACAGGCTGTGGTCAGACCCGATAGCAGAGACGCACCTGCGTGGGGTCGCCGCCCACCTCTTCAAACAGCACCAAGAGGTTTCTGTCGCGAAGCCACTCTTTCGGCAGGTGATAGTATCGCTGGGTGGGCTGTCCTTCGCCCTCCTGATAGACCGCTGGCGCCAGCCATGGCGACGGTTTCCCGGTTCCCGGCGCCATCCAGTAGCGCCCGATGCACCGCCCGTTCAACCACGCGATGCCTTTGGTCATCCCGCTAAGATCAAGCGCGAGCGGTGCGTCGGTCTTCGGGCGCTCGAACTCGGTTTTCCACCAGCACAGCGGCTTGCCGCGAGCCACCTCGAGACTGCTCTCCCACTTCACCAGCGCGGAACCCTCGGCGTACACCCTGCCATGCTCCCCCTGAAGCCCGGCAGTGATGCGCCACGGCACCTGCAGCGGCTCTCCGCGCCATATCAGAGTGCCCCAGAAGCCCTTGCGCTCGTCCACCATGTTGTGCTTACCCAGCATCCAGTCACCTTTGATCACCCCCAGCGCGCAGCACAGTATCGCCAGCGTGTGCTCGCCCGCGGTGAGGTTGGTCTGGAATCGCTGCGTGAAGCTCTCCGGGTCGTCGAGGTCGCGATCCTCTATCAGCGGCGGCTGTGTGGTGCCGACGAACTGTCCGTCCACGAACACGTGCACCACATCCGCCACTGCCTGCAGTTCCAGCACGCCCGCGCCCGCCTGATCCGGCAGCACCATCAGCTTGGCGACATACCAGCAGTAGTCGGTTTCGTCATGAGTAAACTGCAGTTGCTCCACCGGCTTGTCCGACAGCACCGGCGGATGCAGAGGCGTATAGGTTTCGCTCGGGGACGGCTCCACCCACCACTGGAAGGGCGATAGATTGGGGTCAGCAATCACCATGCGAGGCTCGACAATATAGCGCGGCTCGACCTGCGCGGTATTCATCAGAAGCGTGCCAGCCGCGATGAGGGTCACCGACTTCGGCGGCAGGTTGTAGCGCCGCCCCTCGTACGAGACGCGCACTGCCTTCGCTTCGTCGTCGTTGCACAGGAAGACCAGCGTGCGCCCGTCCCGCGAGTAGGTGTACGCAGTGACACCTTCCGGCAGAACTTCGGGAGTGGCACGCTCGCTTTCCACCAGCACTGGGGCGTACTCCTGCAGGATGCGATGCAGTCGTGCGAGATGGTACATCTTGGTGGTGGGTAGCCCGTACTCGTCCAGCGGGGCGTCGTAGTCGTAGCTGGTGGTCTGCAGGTAACACGCCTCGCGGTCGAAGTTCGTGCCGCCATGCCACATGTAGTAGTTCATGCCCGTACCCCCACCAGCAAAAAAGCGTGCAGCGGCGTATGCCACATCTTCGGGGGTGCGACGGTTGTGAGGATAGCCCCACAGATCGTACCAGCCGGGCCAGTGTTCAGTCCACAGTGCCGGTTTGTCGGGGTATTTTGCGAAATAGTCATCCAGCAGAGGGTGGGCGTAGAAGGCGTTGAGAGTCTCGATGGTGCCGGGGGCGCTGCCCTTGCACATCACCCACGGTACCCCCACCTGAAGCGACTCTGCCATTTCCGCGACGCGCCGAAGGTAGCGTTCTCCTGCCTCGCCGTACATCCACGCCACGTTGCCGTATTCGTTCTCGATCTGCGCCAGAATGATCGGACCGCCGTTGGGGGCAAAATATGGGCGCACGTAGTCGCAGAACAGGCGCACCCATTTCTCTTTCTCGCGCAGGAAGACTTCGTTATCGGTGCGCAGCTGGATACCCGGCACATCGCGCAGCCACACCGGAAAGCCGCCGTAGTTGATCTCGGCACAGATATAGGGACCGATTCGCAGGATGACGTATAGCCCGAGTTCGTGGGCTGTTTGCAGATACCGGCGGATATCCAGCCGGTCGGAGAAATCGTACACCCCGCGACGCCGCTCGTGGAAGTTCCAGAAAACGTAGGTTTCGATGGCGTTCAAACCCGCCTCTTTGCTGCGCTCCATCAGTAGACGCCACATGTCTGGCGTGCTGCGCGGATAGTGTATCGCTCCGCTGAGCAAAAGGACGCGCCTCCCATCAATGGTGACAGCACGATGATCATAACTCACTTTCGGCATGGGCATTCCCTCTGTTCGCTTGTTGTTCGGATGTGAAAGGGGCAAGCGCCCCCCAATTTGACTTGCGTGATTACCCCTAAATTAGCTACCGGCAGGTCGCTTCTCCTGCACGCAAGGGAAAAGGCAGCTGGTGTTCCTCACTCTCCACCAAACCCGTTCATACTGCGCCGCCGAGCGAAGCAAATTTGTTGATGATGAGCTCTATAAACGAAGTCCGCAGCAAATATAGAGACTCGCTTTACTAAAGAAAATAAAATGGCACTTATACTACATGTAATGTGCACATGAAAATTAACGCCAAACATATGATAAATACTGGACATTGTTTGCAGATAGTGCTATAATAGCAACTAGCAAGTTGCTTGTAACGGATACATCTAAAGGAGGGGTTCTCTCATGACACTGCGTGCCACGCTGTACGCCGTCGCGCTGGCGGTCGTGATGTCGTTGCACCTTTCCGTGCGCTCCGTCGCGTTTGTGAGTATCGGCAATATGTGGGTCTATGGGGCTGAGCGATTTATGCTAGTTGAGCACACCTCGTACCCCACTCTTGGTTTCTACTTGACCGAGCGTGTCGAGATATGGGCACGCCCGGGAAGCACTGTCGTGGTCTACGCGGACGTCTTCCTACCAGGCATCGCCAGTGGTCTAGGTGAGTTGACGAACGAATATAGGAATGTTCGTACTGTCGCCAGCACTGCTACCAATGAGCCCTTACCCTTGACGCTCCAATTTCGCAATGCCATTCCACCGGGAGAAACGTACCGACCTATGAGTCCTCCTGGAGCAGTGTTTCCTCTAGGAAACCTGTTCGAGCTTTCGCTGCTCCACAGTGCTTCGGGGATTTATGAGCTCAGTTTCCGCCTGGAGGCGGACTACTACTGGCGAGAGTGGTATCCCGACCCTCCAGACGCGGACGAAACAGAACCGGAATTGAGCCCGTTTGCAGGGTGGTTTGGTTCGTGGCAGTTCGACGGCACCGTGACTTCGGATAACACTGTCCGTCTGACCCTCCACGTGATCCCAGATGCGCAGACTCTGGTACTCTTCGCAGTGGGTGCAGTGACGGTAGCGGCAGGTATGCGACGAAAGCGGCTATAGTGTGATGATAGGGGACGGCGCAGGCATTGCGCCACCCCTGCCCCAAAGCCCTACACCGGAGGATACACGTCCTCCTCCGGGTCGAAGTGCTGCGTCAGGTCGTCCTCCGGTCCCCACACGCTGGCGGGCGTCACCCGTGCTCCCTCCATCATAGGCACGTGCCCATGTCGAAGAGGGTCATCCCCCCAGCGCATCTGCTCCTTCACCAGCTGGCGCATCTCCTTCAGCACGTCGGCGTATTGGGAAGCATCTGCCAGATTGCACCGCTCCAGCGGGTCGTGTTGCAGGTCGAACAGCAGTTCGGCGGGGCGCGGTTCGTGGAACACCGCCGGCTGATGGTTCCGATACCAGTCTTTGCTGTAGCCATCGTCCACGTTGGGCGCCAGCCACACCGGGCGTCGGGCGAAGCTGCGGATGTACTTGTAGCGTTCAGTGCGCACCCCGCGCACGGGGTCGTACGCTGCGTGGTACGTCTGTTCCACGAACAGGTGCGAACGCCATGCGCCAGCCTTATCGCGTATCAGCGGGAGAAGGCTTCTGCCGTCGATACCGGGTGGCGGCTCGATACCCACCACCTCACACAGCGTGGGCAGAATGTCCACGTTGGAAACAAGTGCGTCCAGCCTCCTGCCATACTCGAACAGTCCACCACTGGGAATGAGCAACACCTCGATGCCGGGGTCAAACAGGGTTGCTTTCGCGCCGGGGAAAGCGATACCGTGGTCGGTGGTTTACAGGAACACGGTGTTGTCCCACAGCCCGTGTTGCTTGAGCGCAGACACCACCTGCCCGATGCTGGCATCCACCAGACGAACGGGGGCGTTCAGCTCGGCAACGTCCTGCTGCACTTCCTCAGCGTCTGGCAGGTAGGGCGGTACAGCCACACGCTCGCGCGCCGGGGGCAATTGCGGATACGGGCGGTGGGTCTCGAACTGCGCGATGTAGGCAAAGAAGGGCTGTGCTGGACCGCTGGCAAGAAACTCTATCACCGCAGGCGTCAGCTCCTCGCAGCTCCTGTTGCCACCCAGGTGCTCGTACCGGTAGCCGAGTTCCTGCGAGCGCTGCCAGTGGGTTTCGTGCTGAGTTCCGAACAGGTGAGTGCTGTAGCCCGTTTCTGCCAGCATGCGCGGCAGTAACGGCACACTGGGTCGCAAACGGAACCCTCGATGCGCCAGACCAATCAGCCC
>CAKZNX010000418.1 GCA_937132045.1 uncultured bacterium | reverse complement strand
TACGCCATCTGCCACATGTCCAGCAACGCCAGAACCAGCAGAACCGCTCCGACACTGAACGGAACGAAGCGCCAGACTTCCCTCGTCCAGAAAGCAGTGCCCCCAAGAAGCATCAGTGCCATGAAGCCAGCGCGCAATAGCCAGTAAATGACCCTCCTGCATGTGGCACGCGGTTGATAACGCCCGCTGAGCCACACCTGCACCGGCAAGGCAATGAGCACAATGCCTAGTGCGATAGCGTAGCGGAACCACGCCGGCAGTCCAATGTCTGTGCTGTTCATGTTGAAGTTCCTTCTCCCGGAGAATGGTATTGGATTATCGCCTCATCTAAACCGGCTGCGGATGATACCTGGGATGCGGCGGCTTCGGGATACTCCCCTCAAGCCAACCGCTCTCGATCTCGCGCCGGTAACGCTCAAGCTCTCTGTTCGACGGAGCTAGGATGAACATCTCCTCGGGTGGGAACAGTTCCTCAGCAATCCAATCGCCAAGAACCAGCCCCGCGCCGATTGCGGAAGCACTCCCAAACAAGAGAGCACCACCAGCACAAACAGGAGGCATCATGGGGGCAGCAAACACAAGCGCTGCGCCACCCGTGACTACAACTAACGAGTCGAGAAACTTTTCCCAGTCCTCAATAACGGGTTTAGCCCCACTCGGATACACTCTGTTGACCGGCTCGTGTTCGCAGTACAACCACTTCCTACGCAGCGGGTAACCGCTTCGCGACACGCTCCGGTCGGAAACCTCTGCCATCCTTCTACAGATGAATGCTTATCTCTATAAGGCGTCCATCGCGTCGGATAATCATCTTGTTCTGCCCTTCTACCGTCAAACTTCGGAGTATTTCAGGGAGCCTCAGGATCTGCTCGGCTGTTACAGACATGAACCGCAGCCCGTTGAACTCCACCACCTCATCTCCTACCTTCAGACCCGCTTGGTCTCCAGGCGAGCCCGGTGCTACGCCAGCAATAATGAATCCCTTTTCCGTGAATTCGATGGTTAGCCCAGGCGATGCAGGTGGACGCGCAGACGTTGTTGTGACACTGGGCATGTCGTACAGGCTCCTCCGGGTGAAACTAACCGTTTTCTTCTCGCCACCTCGCTCAATCAGTAACTTCGCCTCCGTGCCAGCTAGACCTCGCAATACAGCATCTGCCACCAAAGGGGTAAGCTTGGACAGCTCGACGCCGTCCACCTCCAATACCCTGTCCCCTTCACGTACTCCGGCTTTGTACAGAGGACCGTCCGGAACAACGAACCGCACAACGTAGTCGTTTGCTCGACGGTTCAGCCATGCTTCTCCGGCTCCTGGTAGTCTGCGCCTCTGTCCGTCCGGCAACCGCTCGAGGACCATCTCTTGTCCAGCAAAATCCAGCCACACACGGAAACGACTGAGAAAAGACAGCCCGAGTAGACCGTCCCACGACAGGGTAGCATCTAACGATTTGTCAATACCGGCGGGCACATCTTCTTCCCTCAGAGTGCCAGCCTTCGCTTCGGAAAGCAGGACATGCTCTGTGGTCCCCTCGTACTTCGCCTTGATAGGCAAGCCAGTGATGCCCGACTTGAAAAGCACAAAAGCGGAGCCGGTATCGAGCAGAAGTTCGACCGCCTTTCCGCTACCCGCCTGCAGGGACACACCATAATGCCACTGCTTTTTCACAAGCGGGATCTTAGCTGTGCGGGCGGCGTCATCTGTGTTCGGTTTCGGCGCGCCTACAGTCAGCGTGTTTGTGGCGAAGTCTATCAAAACGGGAGAGTGAAGCCTCTCAAGGGCGTTCACACCGATGATACCTACCACCTCGATACCGTAGGCTGTAGATATGCTCTCCACGAGGCTGTTTGAAAGCAAAACGACCTCATCTTCCGGCAGCTTTAGCATGGTTCTCTCGCCACCTTTGCCAATGGTGATGCTGCGCACGGGAACCAAGGTCACCTCGGTGTTATTGCTGCCTTTATGGGTCACACGCTGGTCCAAGGGCAGACCGATCTTCTTAGCGAAGTCTTCCGTCACAGAAGCCGGCCAGTAGCTGCCGGTATCGAGCACAAACAGCGCGGAGCGACAGTTGTTAATCGACACGGATACCAGCAAGAGCGGCTGTGAAATCGGATCGTAGGTGAACGGTATGACTATCGCCTGCCCAGTTGCTGTGCCAAGAGATATGCACGTCCAGAGCACGAGCCACATGCACCGCACCACATGTTTTGGCGTTGAGCGAAGCGCCAATATACTGTTGAACATTTTGACCTCCTCCTGTCCACTTATCTGGTGGGAGCGGGAGCACTCCCGCCCCTTTCTGCCTGTTGCTACACGACGCAGCTAGAACCGCATAGCAATTCCGGCCTTGATGTACCAATGAAGCTCCGCTCCGCGTCCTGGCGTTATGGATCCTCCGACCCCTCCTTCGAATGGCGGGAAACGGATAGTCCAATCTCCCCCAATGGTGGGCGGCCACGGGCGCCAAGGAGGACGGATGGGGAACTCGATGTACCCGTGTCCTCCTCCAGGCAGCGGGAAAGGACGCACAAGGTAAGGCGGAGACAGGTACCAACCCGGCAGTCCGGGGACTGGTATCGGATCGCCAGGCTGAGGCAGCGGCGGTGTGGGCCAGCGCAAATCCGCAGGCGAATCCAGCAGAGATTGGGCGCCACTCGGATCCACCTTATTGACCGACTCGTGCTCACAGTACAGATACGGGTGCTCGCTCAGCACCGGGTCGCGGCTGATGAAGCGACCCACCTGCGGGTCATAATAGCGCGCACC
>CAKZNX010000417.1 GCA_937132045.1 uncultured bacterium | reverse complement strand
GTGATCATCGATGTGGACGAGGACGGCAAGTACACGCTTGGAGTGGACTACATCGATGCCGGCTCTGGCACTGGCAGCGCAGGGTTCGAGGTCACCGGTACATACCCCCCGATACAGATGGTGCTGAGCGCCTCGTATCCCACCATCAGCGCGGGCGAGTCAACGTCCATCGTTGCTCAGGTGCGAACCGATGACGGCGAGTTCGTTTCGGGCGCCATAGTGAACTTCAATGTGATCAGCGGGCAGGGCGGCTCGCTGAGCACCTCCTCGGCAACCACCGACACCCGAGGTATCGCGCGCGTGCTGCTCACCGCCAGCCAGCCGAGCACGACCCTGACCGTGCGCGCAACAGTTACTCGCATGAACAGAACCGCTACCGCCGAGGTTTCGGTGCGCATACGGGCGCCGGGCGAGCTCGGCGTCGTGATCCGATAGCCTTCGCGCAAGGCAAAGAAGGGAGGAACACACCATGCGACGCAAAGCGATGTGGATAATAGGTACCGCGCCCGTCCTGTGCTTGGTGGTAGCAACGCTCTTTGCCGGATGCGGTGGGCATCGGGAACCCGGCACGAGCCTGCAACCCGGACGGATGGGAGAGATGGTGCTCACTGTGGACTGGAACCGCACCCGCCTCATCCCGCCCGATACCACAACAGTGGTGGTGACCATCACCGGTGATGGTCTGGCAAATCCGGTCGTCGACACCATCACACGCCCCGCGAACCAGAGCAGCGTGAGCAAAGTGTACGAGTTGCCCGTCGGTTTCAAGCGCATCACAGCGGAGGCGAAGGATGCCAGCGGACGGACACTCGCATCCGGTACCGGACAGGCACACCTGAATGAGGGGCAGCGCTCCAATGTGGAGATTGTGATGGCGGAAGTCACTGCGCGCACCGTGCTCGTGCGCATCCGCGGTGAAGCCCCCACCTTCGCGGCGTATCAGGATGGCGACGGCGCCTGGCAGACACTGCCACCCAACCAGACCGAATACCGGCTGACCGTGCACGACCCAGCAGGCAGATACGGTGTGCTCGCGGTACTGGAAGGGTCTCCCGGGCGCGGGGCTGACCGAACTTCGGTACACATCCTGCACGCGACTGTCGACGAAGTGCCCGCGATAGAGACCGAGCTGGACGGGGGAGATGACGCCTCACGGGTAGCGGTATCGGGCACCGTACTGGGGATCACCCCGCCTGAAGTGGCGCAAATCGCGATAGGTGATGCTACGGGGGTGGCCTTCCAGTACTACGGCTACGCCTACAGCCTGTCTGCACTACCGGGCACCCACGACGTGTGCGCATCCCTGTCGGGAGGCTTCCACGGTTCCGCAAGCAAGCTGTTTATCCGTCGCAACGTCCCGGTTTTGTCCGAAATGAGCATGGACATCGACTTCAACAGCGCAGATGCTTTCGACCTGGGCAGCACGCCTCTCACGATCCAGGGAGTGGGAGCCGGTGAAATCGGTAATATCCAGGTTTTTCTGCGAAGCAACACCGGCACGACGATTTTGTTGCATGGGGCATACCAAACCCCGCTGACCGACACCAGCATTGCCACGGTGCCGTCGCAGAAACTGCAGGGCAACGACATTCACCAGCTTCTGCTGATGCCGTATGATACGGAAGGTTCCCGCCAGGT
Organism: uncultured bacterium; assembly: GCA_937132045.1. GTDB lineage: Bacteria > Armatimonadota > HRBIN16 > HRBIN16 > HRBIN16 > HRBIN16. The sequence goes on along the minus strand of CAKZNX010000417.1, from coordinate 1,414 downwards.
GTTCCGGTACTTCAAGAGCGTGGACAGCCTGACAGTAGGTCTGCCCGCCCCGATCGGCGAGGTGGTCCTGCAACAGGTTGCAACCGATCCGTATTTACGCCTGCAGGCGCAGTGGCAAGCCTATGCTGGGGCACAGGGCTACTTCCTGAACTTCATGGCTGACGTCCCACGCAGCCGGTCGCGCGGACGCACGTACTCCGGAACCGACTGGTCTGTTGCGCTGACTACCGGGTGGCTGGGCGGACAAACCAACTACACCATTCCCGACTTCAGCGGGCTAACCGGCTGGAACAACGCCTGGGGACTGCAGAGACTCGGCTACCTGCAGTGGCGAGTAGCCGCCTTCACCAGCAATCGCAGCGTGTCCGACGCGATTCTGCACGAAAGCAACGCTGTCGATGGGCTGGAGTTACGTCTAGCTGGCAGAGAGGGTTCTCTGGAATAAGGTGGCTTCTGCCCGTCTCGCTCCATGAATGTGGGCTTGGGGAGGCTTCTCCCCAAGCCTGCTTCTTACCACACGTTTTCGGGTACAATGCAGACAGATCACACTGGATTGAGGTTGCCTATGAGTCGAACCCTGACGGTAGATGCACCGATTAGCATAGAACATATTGCCAAAAAGGTCTATCACAGCGAACCCCTGAGCTTTGAAGACGGTGTCTGGCTGTTTCACTATCCCCGCCTGCCCGAAATTGCTGCCCTGGCGGATCATGTGCGCCGGCGGATCCATCCCCAGCGCATCGTCACCTATATCATCGGACGCATCATCAACTACACCAACGTGTGCTGGGTGCGGTGCAAGTTCTGTTCTTTCTATCGGGTGCCGGGGCATGAGGAGGGCTACACCCTCTCGAGGGACGAGATCTTCACAAAGATTCAGGAGCTGGTGGACAAAGGCGGCGTGGAGGTGCTGATACAGGGCGGGCTGAATCCCCGCCTGAAACTGGACTACTACGAGAACCTCTTCTCATCCATCCGCGAGCGGTTCCCGCAGGTAATTATCCATGCGCTGTCGCCCACCGAAATCATTTACATCGCCCACATCTCGCGCCTCAGCATCGAGCAGACTCTGCGCCGCTTGAGGGAGGCTGGTCTGCAATCCATTCCGGGCGGCGGTGGCGAGATTCTGGTCGACCGCGTGCGCCTGCAGATTGCCCCCTACAAACATACGGTGGATGAGTGGCTGGAGTGTATGCGCATCGCGCACGAGATGGGCATCTACAGCACAGCCACGATGATGTTCGGGCATGTGGAGACGGTGGAAGACCGTGTGGAGCACCTGATACGCATCCGCGAGCTGCAGGCACGCACCGGTGGCTTCCGCGCGTTCATCGCGTGGAACTTCCAGCCCGAGCAGACCGAGATGCCCCATATCCGCAAGGCGTCCGGCTATGACTATCTGCGTACCGTGGCA